>DATMMJ010000685.1:0-4703 GCA_035569795.1 Puia sp.
AGAGAAAAAATCAACCAAACATGCTTTTTCATATTTTTTATTTTTGTTTAAAATTGAGATCGTAAAAAAAAATACCAAGATTATGCCACATGGCAAATTATGTTACAACTTCAACTTAAATTTTCATTAGCTTTATAGGATTAAATGGCTTGATAATTGTGCGATTTTAGATACTCACCGTAGAGTAAAAAAATTCCAATTTTGAAAGACGCGCATAATAAGAAAGTTTTGATTGTGGATGATGAAGTGGATATATGCAATTTGCTGAGCTGGATACTAAAGCAAAAAAATTTAGCTGCGACGTATGTCAATACTTTGTCTGACGCGCAAGCAGCATTAAAAAAAGACGTTCCCTCCATTTTATTCCTTGACAATTATCTTCCAGACGGCTTTGGTGTGGAGTTTATTCAATTTGTGAAGGAAAATTACCCTGCCACAAAAATAATCATGATCACTGCCCACGATTCTTTTTCGGAAAAACAGAAAGCGCTAAATAAAGGGGCTGATTTTTTTATTTCAAAACCCTTCACCAAAGCACTCATCAATGAAACGATTGACAATCTGTTGAACTGATAGCAATACAAATCCCCACAATGTAGAATAATTTCCCTTTTTTTATTTCTTTCTCATTTTGCTGATTTTCTTTTCCGGTATGGAAACTAGGCAGGCAAAGCATTTCAGCAAATTCATTTTTTGGCAGGTTTTTTAATAATAGTATACAGACATATACTTTTCATAACAACGTAAAACAATTTATTATGGGCAACTTATTGTATATTATAGCAGTCATATTAATCATTGCATGGGCAATCGGTTATTTTGGCTATGCAGCTGGCGGATTGATTCACATCCTATTGGTAATTGCAGTTATTGCGATAGTTCTTAAGGTAATCCGTGGAGCTGCTGATTAATTTTGACAGAGGTCGTAATAAAGGAAAAAATCACTTGGTAGCGAAATTCAGGGAAATGATAAATGAAGATCCTTTCCCTAATTCGCTTTTTACTTCAATGGAAGCTCTGTGATTCAAAATAATATTTTGTGTGTGTGTTAATCCAAGCCCGTTACCTTTTGATTTATTTGTGAAATAAGGTTCAAACAATTTCGAAATGGTTTCCTTGTCCATGCCAGTGCCATTATCACTGATCGTTATAACACATCTTTTATTTTTATCTTCGGTCGTAATTTTAAGTATTCCTTTTTCGTCTGCCATCGCCTCGATGCCATTCACTATAATATTGAGAAAAGCGATTTTGATTTTCTCCACATCGACTGACACATTGCAAAGATTTTTCGCATAGTCTGTTTGAACAGTAATTTTCTTAAGCATTATTCTGTCCATTGCCAGTTCAAGCGCTTCATCCAAAATTTTGTTGACTGGAGCATTTTCGTAGTTCAGCTCAGAGAATTTTGACGAATTAAGCAGGTCGGTTACTAACTGGTTGATGCGGTGTACATTCCTGTTGATCATTTCCAGCAATGTGACGTTTTCCGGATCTTCCGGTATCTGAGACTGCAACTGATCTGTGGCGAGGCTTATGTTGGTTAGCGGATTCCTAACTTCATGTGCAATCGCCCGGGCTATCCTGCCTGTGATGGCTAACTTCTCAATGTTCTTCAATTCTTTTAGTTCAATGTTCAGTTTGTTGAGTTCCTTCACGCGTTCCTCAAGTTGCTGACTGTATATCGCAGCACGGTTATCAGCCTCTCTCTTAGCTTTGTTTTCTATGTTAAACGTGATGACAGAATAAATAACAAGCAGTATTGAGACAACCAGAGAACTCAGATTAATTATTTTTATAGTTGCAGACGCAGAAATTACGTCTTCGCGTCTGAGTTTTTGCAATTCATGTTCTCTGTTTTGCATGACACCAATAATATTCCTAAGGGAATCAGAATTTTTCTTACTTGCAATGGTAATATTCTCTATTAGTCCGGAGGAAATGCCTTCTTCATTAAATGCTTTTATTTCTTCTTCGGCAAGAGCAAACTTTCTACGAATCAAATCTCCAAGTAATGGAAGCCTTTGCTGCTGGAGTGTATTGTCTGATGTTAAATTAATAAGCAATTTGTAAAAAGAATCAACGTTTTTCCTGCTATTATAATAGGGAAGCAAGTATTTAGTATCCTTCATTATGATATACCCCCTGACCCCAATGGTCGCATCTTTTATATCAGAATTCAGCATCTCGAGCTTATCCATCACTTCGCTGGTATGATTGAGGATCTTGTTGCGATTCGATAATTGCCAGGTGGTGTAAAATGTAATGGAATAGGAAAAAAGAAGAAGTATAAAAGCAGTTAAATATCCAGCCCTGATCTTGCCTGTAAAATTAAATACCATAGCAATAGCGTTAACCCATAACGAATACGCATGCGTTCACGTATTTATAAAACGATAATTGACCTCGGGCTATTATGTTAAAACCCTTCGAAAGTCGAAATTTATCCTAATTGCAAAACAAGTGAATTCTATTGCTTAGGTGCACTCTTTTGTTGTTCAATATCCTGCTTTTTCTTGTCCTCTTCCTTTTTCTTCTTTTTAAAATAACCGCGTAATAAAAAATTATGCTTGGCTGCTTCCATATTTTCATTCAGGCCCTCAGAACTCTTATTTAAGTTTTTCATGGTCTTGGAAAGGTTGTTTCCAATAGTGGAATCCCCGATAAGCTTTGAAATAGTTCCGTTTCCGTGGTTGATCCGGTATGCCAATTTAGCAAGCTCATCGGTTATGACCGCAGCATGGTCTGCAGAAACTTTTAAGGTACCTAAAATGGCATCCATCTCAACAGGTTGCTGCGAAGCAAGCATTCCACTTTCTGATATCACTTTCTGACCACCAGTTCCGGGGGAAATAACGATTACTTTATCTCCCATTAACCCATCCGAACTAATAGAGGCGCTTGCATCTGTTTTTATAAATTTCTGTACTTTGCTTTGCACAATCATGACCACCTTGACAGCCGTGTCGGTAATCAAGGCAATATCCTCCACGGTTCCAACAGTTATGCCTCCAAAACGAACGTTCGCTCCTACTTTCAGCCCGGCCACATTTTTAAAAACGGACTCTACCCGGAATACTGTGCCAAAGAGATTTTTTTGTTTCCCAATAAAAAAAAGTGCGCTTAACAATAGCACAAAGCCTAGGGTCACGAACAGTCCGACCTTCCATTTAAAACCTGATTCTTTTTTCATTATTTAATTTTTTTATTTGCTTACATAAAAAATGATTTAACCCATTCATCGCTGGATTTTGCCAATTCATCGTAGGTCCCTTCTGCAGTAATCACTCCGTCTTTCAACATCACTATCCTGTCTGCCGTTATTTTTGCGCAAGCCAAATCATGGGTGATGATGATAGAAGAAATTTGATTTTTTTCCTGCATCCTGATAATCAGTTCGCTGATTTCCTTTGCCGTTATGGTATCAAGCCCTGTTGTTGGCTCGTCGTAGAGCATAATATCTGGCTTCAATATCAGCGTCCTGGCAAGGCCTATTCTTTTGCGCATGCCGCCCGATAATTCAGAAGGCATTGTATCGACAGATTCTTTTAAGCCCACATCATCCAATCCTTCGGTAATAATTTTTTCCGTCTCTGCTTTAGATAGTTTTTTGAAATGCTGTTTTAAAGGGAATGCGAGATTCTCGCCTACCGTCATTGAATCATACAACGCACCACTTTGAAAAAGAAAACCAATCTTGACTCTTATCTCGTTTAATCGTTTATATTTCAGTGCAGAAATATTTTCACCAAAAACCCTCACTTCGCCTTCTTCCGGCGAAACAAGGCCGACAATACATTTGATCAGAACCGATTTGCCTGAGCCTGATTTACCCAGCACTACAAGATTTTCTCCTTTGCTGACTGTGATATCAACACCTTTCAGCACTTGATGCCCTTCGAAAGATTTATAAACACCGTTCATTGCAACTATGGGACCCGTGGCTTCCGCCACAGTATTTATCTCTTGCCCTTGTATTTGGTCGTTCATAAAAGATCAGTTATTTGAACAGCAATCATGTCCAATACAAAAACAGCCAGCGATGCGCTCACCACGGCTGCATTTGCGGCTTTGCCAACGCTTTCTGTGCCACCCTTTGCATTATATCCTTTATAGCAACCAATGATCCCAATTGCGAAACCAAAGAAAAATGATTTGATCAATGCCGGAAAGATATCAGAAAAATCAAGGTGTATCAAAGCTTCTGTAAAATAACGTTGAAAGCCAATATCGCTGTGGATATTCATCGCTACATAAGACCCACAAAGCCCAACAGCATCAGTAAAAATGATTAGTAATGGCACCATCAGCGTTGCAGCCAGCACTCTTGTAACTACAAGAAATTTAAAGGGGTTGATGGCTGATACTTCCATCGCGTCAATTTGCTCTGTTACGCGCATGGAGCCAAGCTCGGCGCCGATAGCAGAACCAATTTTCCCCGCACATATCAATGCTGTGATCACCGGACCAATCTCCCTGATGATTGAATTGGAGATCATGCCGGGTAGTAACGATTCTGCGCCAAATTCAACAAGGGAAGGGCGCGATTGTAACGTAAGCACAAGACCGATGATAAAACCCGTGAGCGCTACCAGTGGAAGAGATTTATACCCAATCTGAAAACTTTGCCGGGTGAATTCTCTGAAAAGATAGGGCGGTCTAAATGCCTGTTTAAAGAATCTTGCATTGAAATAAACAAAATC
>DATMMJ010000686.1:0-3273 GCA_035569795.1 Puia sp.
AAGATGGCTTATAAAGCGGACATTCAGCTCGGAAATCAGAATATTGACTATTATGAAGTGCTGCAGGGATTGAAACCTGGCGACAAAGTGGTTACCTCCAGCTATGAATCCTATGGCACCATGCAGGAACTGATATTTAAAAAAGAATGACCCTGACTGATTTGACGAAAATTGATTCCGTTAAGAGGGTGTGTACAGAGAGAATTGAAAGAACTAAAAAAAATACTCGTGAATTAGGAAAAACCATCTCGTGATGATTATTTCAAACTTGGTTCACTGGGAAAAACAGGTTTAAGAATTCAAAACAACTCTAATATGAAAAAGAAACTCTTTTACGTCTCAATCCTCCTTATTTGTTTATGCGTCTTTACCACCGCTTCGAAAGAATGTGGGAAATTAGTCTGCAAAGATTCGACCAGCTCTCAGGACACAAAAGAAATCAAAACGGCAGCGCAACGCGAAGAGCAGGGAAATAGTAAAACGGATTTTTCACTGGTAAATCTGCTCTTTTTTCAAACAATATAATTTAACTAAAAGAAAATTTTCAAACAATCACTTAAAAAAAATACAATGATCAAGATCACCGAGCTCGAAAAAGTTTACCGCACAGAAGAAGTGGAAACTATTGCATTGAATAAATTAACCATGGAAGTTAAAGAAGGCGAGTTTGTTGCCGTAATGGGCCCGTCAGGTTGCGGCAAATCGACATTATTGAATATTCTCGGATTGCTTGATGACCCTGACAAAGGAAGCTTTCTTTTCAATAAAATTGAAGTGGCACATTTCAACGAACGCAAACGTGCTGACCTGCGCAAGCACAACATCGGGTTCGTCTTTCAAAGTTTTAACTTGATTGATGAATTGACCGTGTTTGAAAATGTTGAACTGCCTTTGATATATACAGGAGTCAAGTCAGCAGAAAGAAAGATAAAAGTGGAACAAGTATTAGACAAAGTCCAGATCATGCACCGCCGCAACCATTACCCGCAGCAGCTTTCCGGCGGCCAGCAACAGCGTGTGGCCGTGGCAAGAGCTGTAGTCAATAACCCCAAATTGATCCTAGCGGATGAACCCACTGGAAACCTCGACAGCAGCAACGGCAACGATGTGATGCAATTGCTCACCGAACTCAATGAGCAAGGGACAACCATCGTGATGGTGACACATAGTGAACACGATGCTCGCTACAGCCACCGTATCATACGGATGCTTGACGGGCAGGCAGTAGTCGAAAACATTATGGCTTAGCTCAATTTTAACACTGCGCAATGAAGAGACGAAATGCCAACGGTAATGCATAACCGATATTGAACCGGTATCTATTGCGCTAATAATTAATTAGTAACATAAAATTCAAATCAAAAAATTTTTTCAGAATAATCATGGCTTTAAGCACGAAATGAATCGTACATCGCATCGCGTAAATCTTTAATTGATAATCATGCTGAAAAACTATTTCAAAACTGCCTGGCGAAGCCTCATTCGTGGCAAAAGTTTTTCTATCATCAACATTGCAGGACTGGCTATCGGCATGGCTGGTGCCATTATCATTTTATTATGGTTGCAAAATGAAATCAGTTTTGATACTTTTCATGTAAATAGGCAAAGGCTTTATGAAGTGTATGCTATGACCAGTAATACAGATGGCCATCCTTCAACAATCCCGGTAACGTCACAGCCACTTGGACCCGCTTTGAAACAGAACTACCCTGAAGTGGAAGCCGCTGCACGGCTGAAATATATCAACAGCTTCCTTTTCACAGTCAACAATAAAAGCTATACAGGTACGCAAGGAAGTTTTGTAGACCCTTCTTTTTTAAAGATGTTCAGTTTCCCTTTAACAGAAGGAAATACGAATGAACAGCTTAAAAATGAGTATTCGATCACCCTCACCGAAAAATTTGCAAAAAAATTATTTGGCACGGCCGATGCGATAGGCAAAATTATCAGGATAGACAGCATCGACCATTTTACGGTAACCGGTGTCTTAAAAGATCTGCCACCCAACACCCGCTTTGATTTTGAATATTTGTTGCCATGGGTATATTATGACAAGCTTGGACATGGATGGGCAAATGAGACGGAAAGCTGGCTCAGTAATAATACATTTACCTATGTGCTGCTCAAACCGTATACGAATGTTGCCGCATTTAATGAAAAAATAAAAGACATTACAAAACGCTACACCGGCCGCAGTGATGTCTGGACCCATTTTCTTTTTCCTTTGAGCAAATGGCATTTATATGCTGCATTTGAAAACGGGAAACCTGCTGGTGGGCGTATCCAGTCCGTGCGATTATTTGGCACCATCGCAGCATTTATTTTGTTGATTGCCTGTATCAATTTTATGAATCTTAGCACGGCGGGCAGTGAAAAGCGTTCCAAAGAAGTGGGTGTACGCAAGGTCGCAGGGGCAGGCAAAAACCAGTTGGTTGCTCAATTTATGGTGGAAGCCTTTTTGACTGCTTGCATTGCAGGGATCATTGCACTTTGCATTGTGCAGTTTACTTTGCCTTTTTTTAATGCATTAATCAGTACAGAACTATCTTTTGCCTATAGTAACGCTTATTTCTGGTTATCCGCATTGGTGTTTATTCTATTTACCAGCTTATTAGCCGGTAGTTATCCGGCATTTTACCTTTCTTCGTTTAATCCGGTAAGCATATTCAAAAAGCAATTTAAGAAAGCGCAAAGCGGGGCAATCGCACCGAGAAAAGTGCTGGTAGTCCTGCAATTTACATTTGCTGTAATACTCATTATTTCAACGATCGTTGTCCGCAACCAGATAAAATTTGCCGAGGATAGGGAAACCGGTTATTCCAAGAACAATCTGATCTATGTAGATTTTGTTGGCGACATTGACAAGAACTATCGGCTGATAAAACAAGAACTTGTCAATTCCGGGGTTGCTTATTCGGTAACCAAAACAATGACCAGCTTCACACAAGCCGGTACGCATTCATGGGGCCTGAGATGGAAGGGAGAAGTTCCACAAGATACAAACCGAACGATCACTTTATTCAGTGCCGATGCTGATTTGGTGAAAACTGCGGGCCTACGGCTGATTGCAGGAAGAGACATTGACATCAATAATTTTCCTGCAGACAGTTTCTCCGTCGTTTTGAATGAAACGGCAGTAAAACTAATGGGTTTTAAAAACCCTGTCGGCCAAATAATTTCAGAGCCCTACGACAACGTAACACTGCATATTGTTGGTGTAGTGAAAGATTATATTGCAGGTTCGCCCTATGAACAAATACCCCCTATCGTAAT
>DATMMJ010000687.1:0-3249 GCA_035569795.1 Puia sp.
CTGATGGCGACATGGCCACCAGTAAGTGAATCGATAATTTTCAAAATCTCACTCGTTGCATTCTCAGTCACCTCGAGCCTGGTACCATCAGGTTCTCTTACACGCAATTGCAATTGCCCCACATTGTTTTTGGGCAGTAAGTCTTTGCCAATGATAACAAAACAGCCGCCTGCAGCCAAGAAAGCAACGATGAGATAAATGCTTACTATCCATTTTCTATAGGGCATCCATTTTCCGAGCCTGTTGCCTAAGCCAATTTTAATCTTCTGGAAAAATGAATTTTCTTCAGGATGGCTTTTGTCCTGCTCGGTATGTTTTTCTACCTGACCAATTTCCTTTTGATCGATTGCCAATCCCGCATGAGCGTGTGGCTGATTATGAGTATATTGAAAATGCTCCTGCTTCAGCAACCAATTTGAAATGACAGGGACTAATGTTTGGGCAGCGATAAAGGAAACGATCATTGCAAATGCAATGGATAAGGATAAGGGAAGGAACATTGCTTTGGGCACTCCACTCATAACAAAGGAAGGAGCAAAAACTGCGAGTATACATAGTAGGATTAACAATAACGGGAAAGATATTTCTGAACAGGCATCTAGTATGGCTTGCTTTTTATTTTTACCCATTTCAAGATGCTGGTGAATATTCTCAATGGTAACTGTCGCTTGATCAACCAAAATGCCTATAGCCAAAGCAAGGCCGCTTAATGTCATGATATTGATAGTTTGTCCAGACAATTTTAAAAAGAATACCGACCCTAAAACGGAAACTGGTATAGTGATAATTACTACCAGGCTGCTGCGCCAGTCGCGCAGGAACAAGAGCACCATTAAGCCTGTAAGTATTGCTCCAAGTATCCCTTCTGTCATCAGGCTTTTGGCGGCATTGATCACAAATACAGATTGGTCGAATTCGTAACTGATGTCAATATCCTCGGGCAACAAAGTTTTCATTTCCGGAAGCTTTGTACGGAGCACATTGACTACATCCAGGGTGGAAGCATCTGCCGTTTTTACAACTGGTATATACACTGACCGCTTGCCATTCACCAATGCATAATCTACGGTGATGTCTGCGGCATCGGAGACCTTTGCCACATCCCTGACAAAAATCGTCGTGGACCCATTGCTTTTAATGGGGATATCATCAAACTGTTCCACCTTGGCTTCCAGGGAATTGATGCTAGTAAGATACATGGTACTGTCAATGCGCAAATTGCCTGAAGGAGTTATGGCATTGTTTTTTACGACAGCCTGCACGACTTCATCCGGCGTGAGGTTGAATGCTCTTAATTGTTTTGGGTCAACATTTATAACAATGGTCCTCGCATTGGAACCGAATGGTGGAGCGGAACTCATCCCAGGGACCGTGGCAAACAAAGGCCGTATTCGAGTAAGCGCAATGTCAAAGATGTCTTTTAATGACCTTGTTTTACTGCTGAAGACTAATTCGCCTACGGGCAAAGAAGACGCATCAAACCGGATTACCTGTGGTGGTAGAGCGCCGGGTGGAAAAAATGCAGATACCCTGTTCACCTGTAATGCTACTTGTGCAGAGGCTTCAGCCATATCCGTCTTTTCATAAAAGGTTAGTTTAATAAGCGACAAACCTTGCACATTCTTGCTCTCAATGTTTTTTATGCCGTTGATATACAAAAACTGATCCTGCATACGGGTGGCAAAAAAACCTTCCATTTGCTTGGGTGACATGCCTCCGTATTGTTCTATCACGTAAATGGTAGGAAGATTGAGCCTGGGGAATATATCTATAGGGATCGTTCTAATAGCCATAATGGAAAACAATAAAAGCCCTATGAAAAGAACCAGTACGGTTATAGGTCTTTTTAAAGCTGTTCTTACCATTTGAATTATTTTATAGATTTAATAAATGAATCGAGATTGCCACTGGCTCCGGCTTTATCCAGGTTGGCAAGTAGCCAATCGCTCAATGTCTGCACATAATCGGACTCAGAGCGATAAAGCACAAAGGAGGCGTTGGTGAGATCAATGAGGTTAATGATACCAGCTTTATATTGTGCTGTTTTCTGATCATAGGTGTCCTGGGAAGATTTTATCTGAATGGGGATTTCAAATAAATTCTTTACAGCAGTATGTATCCCCTCGTCTGCCAGATTGCCCACATTTCTCAAGGACAATTGCTGTTGCTGGAGATTATAGCCGCTGGCAATGGTGTTTAAATGGCTAACGGCGAGTTTGTCTTTTTTATGTACAGTATTAAAAAGGTCATACACAAAAGTGGCGCCCAGCAAATAATTAAATCGCTGATAACCGAGCCCTTCGGAAATGGATTTATAATTGCCATTATAATCAATACTTGACCCTCTAGCCCAACCCGTTGCGGCAAGAAAAATTTTCGGCAGATAGCTCTTCCTAACCAGATCTTCTGTTTGCAGATAAAGCGCCTCCTGTTTGCTATAAAAATCGATCAGCGGGTTATTCATGCTGAGTGTATCACTACCCCTGCCTAAATTACCCAGCGCCATGAGATAGCTTTTCGTCTGGGAAGTGTCCACAGAAAACTCTCCTGCGGGGATAGCTGTTAAATAAGACAGCTGCTGCTGCAATCCTCTTATTTGTCCATCGGTTTGGTTATAGGTGGTGCGGCTTTTCGATAATTCGGCCATGGCCAGAGATGAATCAGCACCCGGCTTGATCCCACTGCGCGCCAACGCCTGAATCACAGTATAGATGGCTTCATAGCGGGTCACGTTTTGGCGTTCAATAGCTAGCTGGAACTCGTTTTTTAGTATGTCGAAATACAATTTCCCCACCTGCCATTTGAGCAAATAGGTTTCCCTGTCAAGATCAGCCTGGCTGAGGCTAGCATAAGCCATTGCGTTTTGTTCCCTTGCTCTTTTCAGCCCAAAATCGAGCAGTTCATACTGGCTTTGAAATATGGCTATATTGCCAATAGCCGATTGATAAATATTTGTAGGATGTATTCCACTGGAAGATGAAGGTATTATCCCATAGGATAAATAGGAGCCGGGTATAGAATTGTCGGTTCCTAAAGTTAGTTCATCACCGACAAAAGCGGTTGGCAGAAAGGAGTGCCTGGCATCAGTGATGCCCGCTTTTGCTGCATCAAGGAGCGCTTTTTTTTGCAATAGCACGGGCATGTGGCGCAGGGCAGAATCTGCAAAATCTGATAGTGAATATTTTTTTAGTGGCTGGGCATCTAATGCATTTATCAGCACTAATAATGCAAATAATAAAACATAGACTG
>DATMMJ010000688.1:0-10088 GCA_035569795.1 Puia sp.
TGCGCCAACCACGGGGATCATTGAGGCGAGGCAAGTGACCATGAACCAAAAAAGGGGCTCACTTACTCCTAAAGCCAGATAGCCTATAAGCCCCAGAATGCCCTGCAGGAGGGCGATCAAAGGTATGCCCACTGCATTGGAATACACCAGGCTGTTCGTTTCCCGTCTTAATAATAAGGTGTTCTCATCTTTTAGCGGTATCCACTCATGCAACGCCGCTTCCATCTTGCGGCCTTCGGCCAGCATGAAATATAAAATAAAATACATGATGGCAATCGTAGTGATGCTGTTGAATGTGGCCCCTAAAATGCGGGGCAACGTTTGGGTCCCCAGGTTTGTGAGCTGATCGATAGTTTTTGATGAGGTGATCTCAATATTATATCGCTTTTCGTAGGAATGAATGAATTTTTCAATGGTGTTCAGCACTTCTGAGGAATGCTGGATGGCAATATTGATTTTTGATGACATCATGTTTATTAGAAGTACTATCGGTAGTAAAATGATGACAAAGGAAAGAAGCATCAGCAGTGCTGCCGCAAGAGATTTTTTCCATTTGTATTTTCCCGTTAAAATGAACATCCACTTTTTTAGCAGCACATACATAGTATAGGAGCCAAGCAGCGCGGGGATAAAGGATTGCAATTGAAGGAACAGTATAATGCCAATCAAAATGATGACAAACAGTAGCAACACCTGCCTGATGGCGTTGTTTGGGATAGAGTTCATATAATAATTTAAAACGGAACCTAAATTACCGAATTAATGAGTGCGGCAACAAACCAAGTGCAATTATCTGGCAGAGTGCAACCGGTGCTGTACATAATACTTCGAAGATGACCGCGGAAGAATCAGTAGTTTATACTTTTACTTTTTTCCAGCTCCCTTTTCTAAAAACTGCAAAAGATACGAGGGTAATGGCAGTTTCAGCTATGATAATGGCAAGAAAAACACCTCTTGGCCCCAGAGAAAATGTGATAGCCAAAAGATAGGCCAGGGGCACCTGAAACGCCCAGAAGCAGAACAAATTGATGATGGTGGGCGTTTTTGTATCTCCAGCGCCATTAAATGCATTGGTGAGTACCATGCCTACTCCGTAAAAAATATAACCTAGCGTAACAATATGCAATGTTTCAACGGCCATTTTTTCAACTTCAGGATCTTTATTTATAATACCCACGATGGGACCCGAAGCGACCAAAAATAAGGCGGATACAAAAGCCATGAAAATAGCATTGTATTTCGCCGCTGCCCAAACAGACTCCTCTGCTCTTTTTGGTTGTTGGGCACCGAGGTTTTGGCCTACGAGTGTCGCAGCAGCGTTGCTCATACCCCAGGCAGGCAGCAAAAAAAACAGTAGTATGCGGATTGCTACCTGATAACCTGCGATAGCATCCTTTCCAAAATGAGCAATGATCCTGGCCAGCGCAATCCAGCTGGCTGAGCCAATCAAAAATTGAACGGCGCCACTCCATGCGATATTTGTAATGGATCTGATGATGGTCCAGTCTGGGATGAAATATACCTTGAGTAAACGGATTGCCCCTGTACCTTTGAACAAGTGATAGAGCTGATAGCAAACGCCAATACCTCTTCCAATCGTGGTGGCGATGGCTGCACCCGGCAAACCATAAAAATGGATCATGATCGGGCAAAGGATTATGTTGCAACCATTTGCAATCCACAAGGACCACATGGCAATAGATGCATTGCCAGCACCGCGGAAAATCCCATTGATTAAGAACAGCATCATGATCACCACACTCCCGCCGAAAATGATCCGAGTGTAGGGAAAACCCATTTGAACCACTTCCGGGGGAGCCCCCATCAACTGGAGTATCTCTCGCGAGTAGACCGATCCCGTAATACTCACCACCAGGGTAATACCCAGCACGGTGATTATGGCCTGTACTGCCGATTTAGAAGCCCCCTCCGGGTTCTTTTCTCCTATCCTTCTTGCAACAATTGCGGTTGCAGCCATACTAAAGCCCATGGCTACCGAGTACACAATCGTTAACACAGATTCTGTGAGACCAACTGTTGCCACCGCTCCAGAGCCAATGCGGCCAACAAAAAAAATGTCTACCACTGCAAACACGGACTCCATGCACATTTCAAGTATCATCGGTATAGATAAAAGAAATACAGCCCTGCGGATGCTGCCTTGGGTATAATCCTGGCTCTCGCCCGAAAGGGATTGCTTAATTAGAATGTATATAGACTTAACTGGGATAATGCTTTGCCATTTGGAGGACATACAATGCTCTTTTAAAATTCAGTGCAATAAAATAGATGTTGACGACGATGAGGGGCGAGCCCTAAGCAATTTTGGATGAAGAGAGGTCCTTATAGTATAGTGTTACAAGGACTTAAACTAGCATTTCATATTCAGTGTTATCAGGTTTCAAAGATTGTACTTTTTTTTAAGAAAGGAAAATTTTTTTATTGATTCATCGCTAAGGCGCCGGATTGTTGCTAAAAAAGGCCATACAGTTTATTAGATTTACACTATGGAATTTGGAAGAGTGCCTGAAACTGGATTGTGTGGCGTGGCTTTTGCGCTTAACGACAAGCTAGTAGCTAGTGAGCTCGTATTGCAAGGGGCAATGAAGAATCTGTCTCTGTTTAAAATTGACCCCCGATTCAAAACTCTGTAAACTTTTCAAAGCTCATGGAAATAATAAAAAGCATTCAAAACAGGATTTATGAAATAAGGGGAGAAAGAGTAATGTTAGATAAAGATTTGGCAGCATTGTATGAAACAGAAACCAAGGCGGTGAACCTTGCCGTCAAGAGAAATATAAAACGTTTTCCCAAAGATTTCATGTTCCAGCTTACCAGTGAAGAATTTGAAGCTATAAGGTTTCAATTTGAAACCTTAGAAAAAAATCAGAAATCTTTAAGGTTGCAAAATGCAACCTTAAAGAGTGGCAGGGGACAACACAGCAAATACCTCCCTTATGCTTTCACCGAACAGGGCGTGGCCATGCTGAGTGGCATTCTCCATTCTGATAAGGCAATTAATATGAACATTGCCATAATGAGGGCTTTTGTTGAGGTGAGGAAAATATTTCTAAAGCATGCTGATTTGAAAGGGCAATTAAATGAAATAAAGGAAAGGCTCGGTGAACATGATGTTCAGTTGAACCAGATTTATGATGCGATGGAAAATTTGCTTGATGAAAAGGCTGCGCAAAGAAAATGGGAGGACAGGGAAAGGATAGGGTTTAAAAAATGAGGATTTAGGCTCTACCGATTTTTTTTCATTAGGCGTTGACGTTTGAAATTACTCAAGGGCCGGCACAACATTTTGAGCAATCTTTTATCAGTAATATTAATCCTCGTAGGTCAGTTTTGAGACCAATATTAAAATTGTACTATAGTGAAGACAAATAATCAAAGCTCTTCTTCAAGGCTTTTTCGGGTTCAGCAACCATATCCTGTTCCACGATAAAATGCTTTACTCCGGTCTGCTTCGCTTTTGTGAGAATGGTTTTCAGGTCAAGCACTCCGCTGCCTGCGGTAGTCATATACGGGAATAGTTCTATCCATTGTTTGGAGTCTCCGCCGTCACCTGAGAAATGGACTTTTTTTGTCATGTCTTTTATATGCATCAACTGGTAGCGACCCTCGTGTTTTTCCAGCAACTCGACCGGATCAGCACCCCCGGCTGTGGTCCAGTAGAGATCCATCTCGAAATAAACTAGCGAGGGGTCTGTACCTGCAAAGATCAGTTCCAGCGGGACCTTCCCATCCATTTCCTGCAGCCCATACCCGTGGTTGTGATAGGCGAACCGGATGCCTGCTTTTTTTGCCGCAGCGCCGATTGTATTGAACGAATCGGCCATGCGTTTGTAGTCATCCAGGGTCTTTCTCCTTTCCTGAGGGATTGCCGGAAGCACCACATAGGTATTCCCGATCACCTGTGCAGCTTCCCCTAGTTTCTCAAACGCTGTTTCGAGTGTATCCAGATCCGTATGGATCGAAGGAACAGAAACTCCGTTTGATCCGAGCATGGATCTCATTTCCGCTGCGCTATGTCCAAAGAAACCGCTGCCTTTGAACCCGAGAGAAGGCGTGACGGCATCCCATCTTGCTTTTGCTGACGCCGTGCTGAACGGGAACGGGCCATAAAGCTCGGCTTCGTTATATCCCATTTTGGAGAGCATGGATAATGCGCCGGGCAGGTCACTGTCCAGCAGCTTAGGCAGAGAAAAAAACTGGATCCCGATCTTGGAAAGCAAAGGAGCGCTAGCAAACAGTCCCTTTGAAAATAAAACCGCTGAGGCAGATATTCTGGCTGAATGGCTTATAAAGCGTCTTCTACTAAGCATAGCAAACTTTGTTTGAAAGTGGTAGGCAAATAAGCACTTAAAATTAATTCAATTGCCAAAGAAAAAAAATAATCGTTCACACGATCTAGCCATGGTAGATAATAAATCGTAACAGTCAGAGGCGATTAAGATTCGAAGATTCTCATTTTTTATTTGTATACTCTAAATCATAACTCCAGTTGCTTTTGCGCCTTGGCCAAAGCACCCTTTTACGTTTCAATGAATTCAACCGGTTGTGCATGTGCGTTAAAATAGAGTGTAAAGTATATATGATTAATGGATCACCGGTTGTCATCGTGCGACCGATTAAATTTTGTTTTGACGCCAAGATATATAGTAAAGAGAAAGAATGCGGGAAATGACAGTAAATTCAAATCTTTATAGTGGTCTTTTAAATCTGGGAAAAACAGCAATGCTATACCTGCATTTATGAAAAGATGAATTAAAATAGCAATGACCACGCTTCCTTTGGAATTGTTTACGAGCCAGGTATAAATGCATGATAGGCATGTCACAAATATCAAATAGATTAACAGGGGAAGAAAAGAAAGTGGAGCGCCGCTAACCAATGTTCCAAAGGGAGCAAAAAACAAGGGTATATGCCAACAATACCAAATAATTCCAATAATGAAACTGCTTTTAGCGGCTGAAAATCTGTTTTGTAATTCGGGTAATAAAAAACCTCTCCATCCAAGTTCTTCCCCAAGAGGACCAGCAAATAATGACGCCCAAAGAACGGATGGAACCGTAACGATGGCATGCAGGTCGAAGCGACCAATATTTCCGATAAATAAACGGTATAATCCCAGGCCAGAAGCTAAAAATAGTGACGGCAAAAAAACGATGACTAAATAAACAATCCAAGACGATCTCCAAATAAATAGTTTCTTAAAAAGAGCAAGCGTTCCTGAAAAACCTGTGAAACAAAAAGTTGTTATAATTGCACTAATTGAAGGACCATAAACGCCAATGAAGAAAAATGTGACAAACTTATTTATTGTTTCCTCACTGACGCCCGCCGGTAAATAATGAAGTCCTATAAGCCAATTAGTCCAAGACCAGAGAAATGATATGATCAAATAAATTAAAACCTTCAAGTAAGGCCGCATAGTAAGATTTTTGAAAACGCTCAAGGCTTTGGCGTTGCAGGGGAAATGGAAACGGTTCTGCCTAATCCATGGCCTAAAGATAGGAAATTAGTAATGCTCAAACCATGTTCCGTTAGTTAATCCCCCGGCTTTCCCAACTTGTAAACTTCAGAAGAATTTCCTCTCCCTATTTATTATCCGGCCCTGGTTGCATGAGGTGAGGTAAGTCCCAGTTTACGCTGGAATTTGTGGAAAGCCCGAAATCTGGTGCCCTCGAAGTTCACTATATAGTACTCTATTTCCTAACTTTAGGAAGCCTTTTAAATTGACAAACCCTTCAACATCTTTTTTATGAAACCTGCTAATTGTTTAAAGGCGTTATTTTTTTTAATTGCGCCACTTTCCCTTCTCGGCCAAATAAATACCGAAACTACAAAGAGCTCGACGACGATTACATCTGAACAGATCAATGCTCTTCCTTACGCCAAAGGCAATTGGAATTTCCTTTTTGACAGAAAACTTGATTATTCTAATCTCAAAAATTCATCGGAAGGAAATAATCTCGGCTCTACCACTGATTTTGATTTAAACCTTGGCACCAATTATTTTGTGGCCAACCATTTTGCTGTCGGGCTAGACATTGGATATAAAAACCTCACGGATAAAATTGAGTCAGGCACCAATCCCTTTTCTGTTAAAGATACCAAGTGGGATTTGAACGGGTCCTTCACTTATATGAATCAATTTACGCCTAACTTTTTTTATTATGCCAGAGCAGGCGTTGGCTTTGGGAGTGAAAGCAACGGCACAAGCACCGGAGGCTCGTCTGTACCAAGTCAAAATATATTTGATTACAAAGGAGAAATAGGTTTTCCGTTTCATCCATGCCAGGGCCCAGGCTACGTAACACCTTATTTGGGTTATAAATATTTCTCGACATCTTACTCCGGCATCAAGACCACAGACGACAAATTCGAATTTGGCATCAGGTTAGAGACTTATCTACCCAGTAAGCAATTTTGCAGTGGCACCGAGAGCTTTTCAAAAAATATGTATGATGGGGGAAGAAATATTATCGGTTTCAGTACAAAAACATCGGGTTATTTCGGGACGGAAACTGTTACGGAAGGCAGTGGCACCTACAGCAGTAAAACAAAAACGAATTTATCGGACTTTAGGCTGCAAGGAGATTACCAACATTATTTTTGGAGAGATATTGGACTGGGAGCATCACTTGACTTTGGTACCAATACACAGAAATTGGAAGACGGCGATAAAACCAACAAATTGTCAATTCTAATTACGCCAATGGTGGAGTTGCATTTGCCTGTAAAAAATAATTGGGAAAGTTTATACATCCAGGGCGGATATGGTTTTGGGCAAATGAAGACGAAAGCCACAACCCAATCTCAATCCACCACGCAAACTCAAAATCTAGGCAATTTCTGCATTGGTGCCGGCTATGATTTTCACATTGCAAGAAATATTTCTTTTACAGTTAAAGGTGAATATGATATGAATTCGATAAAAGATACGGAGACCCATATTACCGAAAAGCAAAAAGGATTTGAGTTGAGTTTCGGGATAAGATACTCCTTTTAGAAGACTTTGACCTTTTACTGTAATTTTTTTCCAATGAGTCACTTCAAAACTTGGTGCGTTGCTGTTTTCTCATTTTTTCTAAATAACGGGAACTCATGAAACAGATATGGGAAAACAGGACTATCATACTTTTGATTCTTTTATTTGCCAGTTGTAGTGTAGCCAAACCCATCCCGAATATTGACAAGGTCGTCGTATTTCAGAAATTTGCACCAGGGGGTTCGACCAATGACATCAAATATGATTTTCGTCATCAAAGCACATTCAATGATTCAACACCCAGCAAATCCATACAAGTAGATGAGAAGGAATTTAGACTTGCGTTAACGAATGCAAAAAGTAAACGGCATTTTCAACAGAAGATAGCAGGGATTTCATTTGCGGGGAAAATTTTTCAGGGCGATACGGTGCACTATTTTATATATCTGAAGGAGTAAAAAGGAATAATTGATCTCACATCAATGCGGACCTATTTATTAAAGGACACATTGAAGTATTATAGCATGAACGGCCAAAACAATCTATGATCTTTATTTCATAGGAATGAAATGAACTGATTATCATTGGACTTCCCTTATTGCAATCAATTCTAACCCATGCGTGAGCAGTTGGCGAATTATTTCTAAGCCAAACGAAGGGAAAATAGACCTTTGAAAAAAATAAAAATGATATTCATAACGCAATTAGTTTACATCAAGGAAGGACAAGAAAGTGTATTTCATCAATTTGAAGACCTTGCTATTCCGATAATTTCAAAATATAACGGACGGCTTTTGCTCCGGGTACGGCCAATAGGTAACGCTTTTATTGAACATCAAATGGACAAACCTTATGAAATTCACCTTGTAGAATTTGCGGCTGAACAAGATTTTGAAAACTTTACTCAAGATGAAGAACGCAAGAAATTCTTACACTTAAAAGAGCAATCAATAAAGTCAGTACTTCTTATAAAAGGGACAAGAATATGACGACAAAAACGCGAGCGGGCAATATCGGTTTGGCATTGTTGGGCTGACGAATAAATGGCAAACATTTGTAATAGAACTTTATTGCTAAATTCGGCTGACGGAATACAATTTGTTCCACCATCGGTAGGCCGAAATCCATTGTAGGCAATATTATGAGACTCATATCACTAACAATCGCCTTTAATTATGCATAATCTTTAAAAGGTTTAATTATTGACGGATGCGTCTCAGATACTTATTTGATTTTGAGGTCGGCGGGGACAATTCTATAAAAGCGATTGGTGAACTGGTAAATTTTGTATATGTTTGAATCAGCATTTTATCCTTGCGATAAGGTCACCAGGACATTAAATCGTAATTAGCCTACTTCATTTCCGGGGAAACCAGAACGTTCTTCCAATTATCCACACCAATATTTCTTACAAGTAAAATAGTTTGTTCGAATAAATTTTCAATCAATTTAATTGAAGTGGATGAAGAAATTATACGCCCTAAAAGAAAATATTGTTCGAATAACTAAATTAAAGGCATTTTCTTTTATCCTGGTCAACATATTATCAGCTCAATGTCTTTTCGCGCAGCAACCATTTATTAGGAACTTTACTCCAACTTCGGGAGTGACAGGAACCACCATCACAATTTATGGTTATTTATTAACTGGAGTTAAATCTGTAAGTTTTGGCGGAGATACAGCGCAATCAGTTGTTTTTATTAATGATTCAACAATTACAGCTATTGTGGGTTTGGGTGCGACCGGAAGTGTTTCTGTAACAACGCCTGGTGGCACCGCTCAAAAAAGTGGCTTTCTTTTTAATCCGCAACAGCCAGTAATTAATTACTTCAGCCCTACCTCAGGAACTAACGGTACCACAGTTACAATAACTGGCAGAAATTTTACAGGGGCTACCGCTGTCAGTTTTGGAGGAACACCCGCAAGCTTTTTTAACGTGTTTTCAGATACCGTGATTAATGCCATCGTTGCCTCCGGAGCTACAGGAAATATTGCCGTAACAGCACCTGGGGGGACTGGAACAATCGCCGGGTTTATATATACCATTCCCCTACCAACTATTAGTTCATTTACTCCAACATCTGCTGGGAGCGGAGCCACAGTGACTATAACGGGAACAAATCTTACAGGTGCAACAGCTGTCAGTTTTGGAGGCGTCGCTGCTTCTTCATTCACAACGGTTTCATCAGCGACAATCAAGGCAGTTGTTTCCACAGGTGCAAGCGGGAGCATCAGCGTGACAACGCCCGGAGGAACGGCAGCACTAAATGGGTTTGTATTCCTGTTGCCGCCGTCGATAAGTTTTTTTACTCCGGAATCAGGCACGCCCGGAACAACAATCGCCATTCACGGAACACATTTCATCGGAGCCACAGCAGTTGGTTTTGGTGGAACGCCTGCAACTTCATTTATTGTAGTGTCAGATTCACTAGTCACAGCGATCCTGGCAAACGGCGCATCGGGTAATGTGACAGTTACGACTGCCCAAGGTACCGCAACAGCAGCAGGATTTACCTATATCATTCCGCCTCCCTCCGTCACTACTTTCGCACCGTTTGTCGGTGGAACGGGAACAGTAGTGACCATCACCGGAACAAATTTTACCGGCACCACAGCGGTGAGTTTCGGTGGTATAGCTGCAACATCCTTTTTTGTGGTCTCATCAACTACTATTTCAGCACAAGTGGCAACCGGAGCATCAGGCAATGTTAGCGTAACGACAGCAGGTGGAACCACTTCATTAAACGGTTTTACCTATGTGCCTCCACCCGTGATAAATTCTGTCACACCATCAACTGCAATCAATGGTGATACCATAATCATTAAAGGTGCTTATTTTACAAATGCTACATCAGTTAGTTTCGGAGGGACTGCTGCTGTATTTACGGTTTTGTCGGATAGCGAAATCGTTGCTACCGTTGAATCAGGAAGCACGGGCAATATAGTTGTCACAACTCCATACGGAACAGGTTCAATCAGTGGATTTCTTTTTCTATCAACACCAAAAATAATTTCTTTCAGTCCAAAATCAGGATTACAGGGAGGTATTATTACAATAACCGGAATTTCTTTTACCGGGGCGACATCA
>DATMMJ010000689.1:0-2695 GCA_035569795.1 Puia sp.
TACCCGAAACGCTCCAACACCTTATAATGAGTGATGGCTTCCTTGCCATGGTCACCATCTGGATAGGCATCAAACAATTTACGGAAACGCTTGTGTCTCCCAACATGCGCTGCTACACTACCTGTTTCATGTAAAATATCCCCCCAGACAAGTGCCATATATTGCCGCTTTACCGTGTGATTGAAGAATTGTTTTGCAAGGCTGGTCACCGCTTTTTCTGTTTTGGCGATCACCATCAAGCCACTTGTGTTCTTATCAATGCGATGAACAAGCCCAAAACGAGTTAAATTTTCTTCATTGATGGAATTGTTCGTCTGCTGCAGGTAGTAAGCTACGCCATTGATTAGGGTGCCCGTGTAATTGCCGCTGGCCGGATGTACCACGAGACCCGCCGGCTTATTAATGATCAGGATATCACCATCCTCGTAAAAAATATTCAGATCTATTTTTTCCGGAATAATTTTTTCTCCATGGACCTGTTTATCCGAATATACAACGATCTCATCCTGCGGTTTTATTTTATGGTTTGGCTGGGTTGTCTTGTTATTAACCAGTACACGTCCCGCTTCAATAGCATGCTGCACTTTGTTGCGTGATGCATGCTCCATCCGCTGCACCAGGAATTTATCAATGCGCATCGGTTCCTGGCCTTTATCCACCTTGATACTCATCCGTTCGTAAAGCTCATCGGCCTGCTCGGATATTTCTTCAATATCTTCATCTGATTTATCGTGCATGAGGGCTTTTTTGTAAAAATAAGATAGTTGGGATTGTAAAGTTGCGACATTAAAACCAATGAGGGCTTAAAAGCCCACTTTGGATTTTGTTTTAGTACTTAAATTTGCAGGATCAATATGTCAAAACAAAAAGTAATATTCTCTGACCTTGGCCCCATGGGATACAAAAAGGCATGGGACATTCAGGAAGGATTGCTCCAGGAAAATGTGCAGATCAAGTCAGAGGCAAGGAGCCAGAAGAATGCAGCCAACAGTCAGCCATCAACGTCAAACCATCTACTTTTTGTAGAGCACCCACCAGTTTATACTCTGGGCAAAAGCGGGCATATAGAAAATGTCCTCATCAGTGAAAAAGAAAT
This sequence comes from Puia sp., assembly GCA_035569795.1. Taxonomy (GTDB): domain Bacteria; phylum Bacteroidota; class Bacteroidia; order Chitinophagales; family Chitinophagaceae; genus Puia. Next base: position 1,097 of record DATMMJ010000689.1, read on the forward strand.
GGATGCAAAGCACATTCAGTTCTATGAAACAAACAGGGGAGGAGACATAACTTTTCATGGACCGGGGCAAATTGTAGGCTACCCGATTTTAGATCTTGAAAAATTTTATACAGATATCGGAAGATATATGCGTGGGCTTGAAGAAGTGATCATCCTGACACTATCTGAATATGGAATTGAGGGCGGCCGCTCAACAGGTGAAACCGGCGTATGGCTGGACTGCGGCGTTCGTGGCAAAGAACGCAAAATATGTGCGATGGGCGTGCGTTGCAGTCGCTGGGTGACTATGCATGGATTTGCTCTGAACGTGAATACAGACCTTTCCTATTTTGATTTCATTGTGCCCTGCGGTATACAAAATAAAAAAGTCACTTCTTTAGAAAAAGAAATAGGTAAAAAAATACAGATAGAAGAAACAAAAGAAAAAGTAAAGAAGAATTTTGAAATAGTATTTGATTGCAGTCTGGTAAATAGTCAGTTCCCGGTTTTCAGTTTGTAGTTCCTGGTTCTAAAGGTTTATGACTCTTTTTTGCTAATGGCTGCAGGCTGCGCGAGATGGGATATTTTGGGCCATTAACCCCCAATTGAAAACTCTAGCTGATTACAGAACACTCCTAACTCTAGAAATCTTTTGGAACGAATAACTTATTTTTCTCCTTCAATCTGCCATCTTCATAAAGCTCAAAACGGAACCACCCTGAATGCAGGAAATTTGTTTTGTCAACTATTAAAGCCAGTTGTTTTATCTCTTTGATCTCAAATATTTCTGAGCCATCAATCTCAAAGAATTTTACGCCGTATTTTTTCTTATCTGCTTCTGGCACTGAAATATTTACATTGCCCTCTTTGCTGGTGAATACAAACATAGAAATCTTATACACTTCTCTAGGCCGAAATGGTCTTATGAATATGGTGTCATTGTTTTTGAAAACAAGGGTGTCTTTTGTCTTTGCCAAAATAGAATCCTTGAATTTTCTGAAATCTTTTTGAAAAAGCTGCCCGATAACAGAATCCCTTCTCTTTACGAAGAATGCTTTGTTCATCATAACAGATGGTGCAGCATTGATTTTATCGGGGGCATTAATATTATCCGCACTAATGTTTTTTTGAAGATAACTGAGCCTCTGGGTTGCTGCTTTTGATAAAACATTGTCATTGTCTTCTGTAATTGCTTCTCTTTTCACCACCGTATCCGGAAATGGCTTTTTTGAATTGGTAAAAAAATACTTGCCACTATCCAGCACGATAAAAAGCCTGTAGAACATCTGATTGCTCGGAGGTTTCGCGTCAACAAAACCATTTTCAGCAACAGAGGGGTCCGGAACAGTAATCAGCGTGGTAAAATTTTTGATGCTGTCATAAGATCGCTGGATGCTTATCTGGTTGATCGCCGCATACTTGTTTCGCCAGCTAATGATTATTTTCTCATTTGGTTTTAGAGATGCAGAAAATTTAGGGAGCGTTTCCTGTGCTGATGTAATTATGGTTGACAATAAACCGATTGTAAATAAGGCCAGGTTCCTGAGCATGTTTCAATAACGAATCTTTATTAAACTTGTTTTGCAGGGGCAAAGATAACACCCGTTGCATTTATTCCTT
>DATMMJ010000690.1:0-8764 GCA_035569795.1 Puia sp.
TTTTCCCTCGTAATTACCCTTCCATAGCAGTGCACTGCCCGGTTTCCAGTCAGAAACCGTTTCACATCCGAACATGTATTTTTTCGTCTGCTCAGGATTTGTCAAGGCATCCCACACTCTGGCCGCCGGTGCATCAATGGCAATTTTGTTTTGTATGATCAGTGGAGTACTCATTTTCCTGTTTGATTTCAGAAATAAAAATAAGCCTAAAACATACTACACCAAAAAATAAAAACCCGTTGCACGGATCTCGTTTTTTTGGTGATCAAAACAATTGCCCTTTTTTTTGATACGCTTGGATTTGTTTAAATACGGGCTCATTATTCTCTTGCGATTTTCCTTGTCAAAAATTGCATTCGCATCATATGGCTTTCCCGGTTAACTTTACTCCATGAAACCCTCATTATTATTTTTGTTTCTGATCATTTCGTTTTTTGCGTTCACAAACATAAATGCACAGGTTGGCAAAATAGACTCAACTTTAAAATTGGGCAAAGCAGGTTATAAAGTAACCTGCAACAATAAAAACAAAGACCAAAATGAGGTTAGGGTCAAACCTATTGGTTTTGACAATGCTGCAAGAGAAATGAATTTTTATATAAAAGGACGCATCACAAAAGCGGAGATTGATGATTTGAACAATGACGGATTTCCTGATTTGATTATCTATGTTTTTAGTGGGGCAAATGGGGAATATGGCACAGCCTTCGCATTCGCTTCGCAAGAAAATAAATCTTTCGCTCCATTCGTGTTGCCCGATGTAATGCTTGATGGCAAATTAAAAGATGGGTATCAGGGGCATGATGAATTTATATTGCTGGAAGGTAAATTGATGAGAGAGTTCCCGCTCTTTAAATCCGGTGACGATAAGGACAAACCAACGGGCGGCAAAAGGTTTGTGCAATACAGCGTTCTGCGTTCAGGAAATGGCTTTGAATTCAAGGTGGCCCGAACCTATGACACAAAATAGGTTCTTTGAGGAGGTTAGCCAGACTGCACCTCCGGATGGGTGATTGATTACCTTGACCGTAAGAGTATAGCTCATAAGTTCAAAGGAACCGATGTTCTCATACGGTAATGTTTCTTGATCCACCATAATGTCAGTAGTCGGATATTTTCACAAATGTACCGTGGCCTGTTTTGTCTGCACTGTATGCGCGCTGAAATAACCTAACGCACCGCCTGTGATGTTTGTATCCGGATTGGAGGGTGTTGCCTCATTGAATGGATTGGCTTCCAATAGTTGTTGCAGTTCGCTGAAATATTGGAACACATTTTTGTCAATGGAGAACATGGCTAAAGTCAACTGGTCACCAACTTTCATGTGCGAACTATCGTCAAATAAAGGCACGGAAATATATTTCCCGTCGGAATAACGGTCATCAAACAAAATGATTTTATTTAGCACTATGTTGTTAATGGTCTCCGTGAATTGGTAATAATTTGCAATGCCTCCTGGATCCTGATAGTAGGGGATGGCCTCTATTACTTGCCTATTCCTGCCTCTTGAATCAAGCTGGAAACCTATGGAATCCAATTGCACTGGTTGGGGCATGGTGGAAACCGCGGTATATGATTTGCTTTGTGCGGTAACCCTCAGCGTATAAGTGTAGCCAGGGATACCTAACCAAAACGTGTGTGAGGAATAGATTCCAGGAGAAGTTTCGGTCAGCGAGTCATTCAGCCCTAGGTTATCAGAGAGGATAACTACAGCACCGGAAACGGGTGGAAAACTATTATCTGAGCTAAAATTAACGGTAGTATTAACGCTCACCTGATAAGGGCCGGGTGCGTTGGTCACCTCACCAGCAATTACAATCTGAGGGCTCGCGCTGTTTAGGTTCACGCTGATCACCTTTTTGCAGGAGAAAAAAATGGTTGCGCAAACAACAGAGAGGGTTAGTGTTAAGTTTTTCATTATCAAAATTTAAAATTGTACGTAATGGATGGCACTATTTTGAACAAAGAATACTGGACGGCCTGGGTCTGCGATGAATTGTTGGGATCTTTTTGGAAAATAATAGCATAAGCATTTGCTCTATCATAAGCATTGTAAACCGAGAATGTCCAACTACCTTCCCATTTTTTATTCTTCTTTCCTTGCAGTGTAGCTGCGAGGTCAAGACGATGATAAGCTGGCATGCGGTAACCATTCCTTTGCGTGTAATAAAAAGCCACCTGCCCATTTACTTCATACTTGCCATTTGGAAAGGTTACCGCGTTGCCCGTATTGTATACCCATGTGGCTGAAAGAGTCCATTTTTTGCTGGCTTTGTAAATTCCCACCAGGGAGACATCATGCGTGATGTCTTGCTTAGCTGGGTACCAGTTGCCGTTATTGATACCATTGATCTGCAACTCTGTTCGGGAAAGAGTATATCCAATCCATCCGGTTAGCCGCCCTTCCTTCTTTTTGAAAAACACTTCCCATCCATAGGCGCGGCCCTTGCCATACAAGAGCTCCGATTCTACGTTTAAATTGGCCACCAGTTGTGCCCCATTCTTGTAATCGATTTGACTGTGCATGTCTTTATAATAGAGTTCTGTGGAAAGCTCATATTTATTGTCAGCAAAATTTCTGAAATAACCCAGCGCCTCTTGATCCGCAGTCTCTGGTTTTACATTATTACTACTGGGTATCCACAAATCAGTTGGGTTGCCGGCCGTAGAGTTAGAAAGCAGATGTAGGTTCTGGACATTTCGCGTATACGAAAATTTTATAGAGCTGTTCTCACCTATCTGCCAACTGGCGGAAAAACGAGGTTCGAGACTAACGTAAGTTTTCACGAAGTGACCCGAAGAGTAGGTCGCGGTATCCAATGTGTTGCCACTCGTGTCATAAGTATAAAAATTGCCTGGACCCAGCACAGAAAAAACCGACGTCCTCAAACCATAAACAATATGCAGCTTTTCAAGGGGCGACCATTCGTGAGATATGTAAGCTGCACTTTCCAGATCATATTTTTTTGGGAGGGCAAGCGAATTGAAACTGGAACTTAGCGATGCGTTAATTACGCCTGGTGAAAAGGTGTGATGGATGACATCAATACCCATTCTAACAGTATTGGCTGGGTTGATGTAATATTGCAAATCCTCTTTAAGTGAAAAATCACGTATTTGCGATACCAGATTGATATTGTTATTATTAGAATTGATATTGATTACGTAATTATAATTGCTGTAGATAAACGAAGTGTTGGAAAACAAGCGGCTGTTGAACACATGGTTCCATCTGGCAGTACCAGTCGAATTGCCCCATTGAATTCCAAATGTGTTAGAAAAAGAAAGGACGTCTCGTCCGAAATAGCCGGACAGATAAACGCGGTTCTTTTCATCTATCTTATAATTAGCCTTGGCATTCAAATCGTAAAAGTATAGGCTATTGCGATTCACAGCTGTATCCCGGGAAAGTTTCAGAAACAGGTCAGCATAAGTTCTTCTGGCACTGATGGTGAAAGAGCCTTCGTCTTTGATAATAGGACCTTCCAGGTTAAGGCGTGAAGAGATGAGACCGATGCCCCCGCTAGCACCAAAATGCTGGTTGTTACCGTCGTTCATTTTTATATCTACTACCGATGAAAGGCGGCCACCATATTCAGAAGGCATTCCTCCTTTGTACACAGTAACATCTTTAATAGCATCTGAATTGAAAGTGGAAAAGAAGCCAAGCAAATGGCTGGGGTTATAAACAACTGCCTCGTCCAGGAGGATCAGATTCTGGTCTGAAGCGCCGCCGCGTACATAGAATCCGCTGTTGCCATCACCCGCAGACTTGATGCCTGGCAACAACTGCAGCGTTTTCAGCACGTCCTTTTCACCGAATAGAACGGGTATATTATTGATTTCCTGCATAGAAAGTTTTTGCACTCCCATCAGCGGGCTGACAACATTCGCATTTCTTTTTTGTGCACTCACTGTCACGCTCTGCAGCTCAACGACTGCTGGGGTAAGGCGAGCCTGCCATTGTATATCCCTAGTCAATTTGATAGTAATTGTGTCTGCTTGATAATCGGCAAAACTGATTACCATTGTATAATTGCCTTCTGGTGCAGTGAGGGAGTAGAAGCCGTAAGCATTGCTTGTAGCTCCGAGACCCGGTTTTTCGAGCAAGATAACCGAGGCTCCTATAAGCACTTCGCCTGTAGCTCTGTCGCGGATAGTGCCACTAACCGCATGCTTTGTTTGCGAAAAACAAAACAGAAAAGAAAAGATAGAAAATAGCAAGCAGCATCGCTTTGGCAATGACATTTTCTTATTTATTGGTTTATACCGGCATATTACGGATTATGGCATCAAAGGTGAATGGAAACTTGTTAGGGTTTTGTTATTATGAGGACTGGGGTGGTCTCCTTGTCATCAGATTAAGAGTATGCCGGTTTTATTTCTAAAACTTAGATGCTCATCCAAACAAAGACCTTTTGTAAATACCATCACCCCATTAGCAACCTGTTTTCAAATAGGTAATGAAGCGAAAGGAAAAGGAACAAAAAATCGTGGAAACAAAAATAATTATTTATTATTATAATGGGTTTCAATCAGCGCTTATATTATAAATTGGCGTGAGAATGAGTTGAATATTGTGTAGAGGAAATTGCAGTCCTGTCAGAAAACAGGGATCAAAAGCAATTTGAATAATTAATTGGCATTTGCAGATTCCATCCAAGACAACTGACGGGAGTGGTAAAGAGAAAAACCTCAGCCAAATGCCGCAATAATGTAATGATCGGACAAAGATCATATCAGTTAACAGGTTAACTGACAATTTAGGTTTTTGCAAAATGCCCATTTAATTTTTGGGCTGTGCCGCTTAAAGACTTGTAAGAACTGAAATATACAAAGACCCACTAGAACATCGCTATGCAACAAACGCATACCCTCATTGTCGGAGCCAGCGTTTCAGGATTAGCTTCTGCAACATGTCTGCAAAAGCTGGGAATAGAATATATCATTATTGAAAAACAGGGCGAGGTAGCTGTACCCTGGCGTAATCACTATGAACGGCTTCATTTGCATACGAATAAGAGCTTATCCAATTTGCCTTACAAAAAATTTGACAATAGCATTCCGCGCTACCCCAGCCGCCAGCAAGTAGTTGATTATCTAGAAGGGTATCAAAACGCATTTAATATCGCACCTGTTTTTAACACTGAAGCTAAACTGATTAGCAGGCAAGGTGATTATTGGATTACGCAAACCAATACCTCTTCATTCAGATCGAAATATCTTATTGTGGCTACCGGCCCGTTTGGCAAACCCAAAGCCATCCATTTTAAAGGAATGGAAACATATACGGGCAATATATTGCATAGTTACGGATACAAAACAGGAAGGGATTTTAAAGGTCAAAATGTGCTAGTAGTAGGATTTGGAAATTCAGCTTGCGAAATTGCGGTTGATTTATACGAACAAGGGGCTACTACGTCTATGTCCGTACGGTCACCGGTAAATGTAGTACCACGCGATGTTTTGGGAATCCCCATTCTGCAATTAAGCTTACTGATGGCCCCTTTCCCAGCAAGAGTAGCTGATATGATCAATGCTCCCCTAATACGGTTGTTGGTCGGTGATATTACAAAACTGGGCTTAAAGAGACTACCCTATGGCCCGCTAGCGCAAATTCTAAAAGATGGCAATGTTCCGCTTTTGGACATTGGAACTGTAAAGCATATCAGGGAAGGACACATCCAAATACACGGCGACATTGATTATATCTCAGGCAAGACCATTTATTTTGATGAAGGCAAAAAAGAAGATTTTGACGCCATTATTGCTGGTATCGGTTATTGCAGGAATTATGCTGAAATTATCGACGTAGATAAATCTCGATTTGAGGATTTAAAAGCACGTGCCAATAAACAAAAATATTTTGGTAAGGACGGCCTCTATTTTTGTGGTTTTTGGATTGCACCTACCGGACAATTTCGTGAAATTGCCCTGGATGCAAAAAAAATTGCACATGATATTTCCAAGAAGGAAAAAGTGAATCGAGGTTTTCACAAAACCTGATATATATTAACCACCTGGCAGAAATTTATTCATTGAACGGCTTTATTTGACATGTAATTTTAATGGAAGAAAAGAACAGAGCGCAATTTTACTTCACTTTGCCAATCAAAAAGTCGAGGCCATCTTTTCCGGGCAATGGTTTTTGTTCAGGCTTTTCATTTAATATCATTGTTATATTATTCTTTGTATTGTATGGTCGCCATTCAGGCAGGCCCTTGCTGTTAGGGTTGCCAGTGGCTGCAAAATTTGCCCAGTAAGAAGAAATTACATTTGCCAGTTCATGGTCAACGGGCTCCCACGGACAGCGGTGCACAAAACTTAAATTATCATAAGCATACGCCACTTCGCCTGTGTGAAACGCTCCGAATTTTATGTAATCGCCAGTAGCTGGCAGCTTGCGGGCAAAGCGGTAGAGGTATACTTTGAATCTGCTCTTTTTTGCCTGTAGATTTGCCCAAGTATAATTCTGGATACCAAATATCATATCTCTTGATAAGTTCTGTTGTGATTGAGCAGCCTCTTCATCAGTATGGGCAGGATATAACTGTAAAAACTTGGCAGCATCCGCGCCATACTGCTGCTCAGCCTGTTTAGTGAATTCATCCGCGGTTTTCATTTTGCCAAAAACCACGCCATCATCTTCATTCCAGCCAGTGAGCAGGCCCACATCATTTTGCTCGTCTGCTGAAAAGATATCTGTAATGGTTTTGGGCAACACGTACCCATCTACTATTGGGCCACGCATTACCCGTTGTTTCTTTAACAATTCATCAGCTGGAATTCTTCTAAGGTCTGCAATGGAATTTGCATTTGATGACTTCGCAAGTTGTACACCATCGTACTCAGCCTGTTTAAGCGTGGACACTTTCATTGCAGCACTTGATATAAAATTTGCGCCGCTCTCTGCAATTGCGTGTTTGAACAGCCCTTTGCAAAGTGGTGAAGCAACGAGGCAATTTACGCTCATAGAGCCTGCTGATTGGCCCGCAATGGTCACATTGTCAGGATTACCACCAAAAGCAACAATGTTTTTTCTCACCCATCTAAGACCGGCAATTTGGTCCATCAAACCATAATTACCAGAAGCATTGTGTCCTGATTCTTTAGTGAGATCAGGATGAGCAAAAAAACCGAATATGCCTACACGGTAATTTACGCTTACAAAGATCACGCCTTTTTTGGCCATTGCTTCTCCATCATACACGGGTGCGCCTGTGCCACCGCTTGTAAAACCGCCACCATATATCCACACAATCACGGGCCTTTTTTCTTTTGCCGAAGCAGCGCCCGTCCATACATTAAGGTATAAGCAATCTTCGCTAATGGGATCTTTGGGAATAAGATATTCTTCAGACCATGGGCCAAAAGGCACTGGGCTGTTTTGCATGGGGCTTGCGCCAAAAGCTTCGCATTTTTTTATGCCGCTCCAGGGCACCACGGGTTGCGGTTCTTTCCATCTCAAATCGCCGATAGGCGGCGCAGCAAATGGGATGCCTTTGAAAATATGAATTTCACCGCCCGCGCCATTTGTTCCGCTGATTATGCCGCCATCTACATTAATCCTTTCAAATTCTTTTTTATTAAAGCCATTGGGTGCGTAGGACACTAAAAATATGCAAAGAGTAAAAATCCCTACAGCAGCGTGGTTCCATTTTTTGTACAGCATCGCAATTGTTTTTCTGCTAAAGATGTTTGATGATATTTTAGACTGGCAAAGCCTTTAGTTGAACAAAAACCCTAATGGCCACTGTCTAAAAACCTGCGAAAAGATAAAATTATTTTGTTTCAGATACTACAATCTCTTTTACCCCTTCGCTATACGTTGTGGGCTTAATATGAAAACGGTTTTCAAATTTTGAGGAATCAAAAATATAATCACGATTGTATTGGTACACCATTTCACACATCTCCCGCATAATAGGAACGAAAATCCCAAGTATCCGAAGCAGGAACATTGGCAACGCCATCACTTTTTTGGACCCATTCATTTGTTTATTGAACAAAGAGACCATTTCATTTCCGGTCAATGCATTTTTATCAGTCGGCAAATGCCATACCTGATTATATGCATCCTCTGTGTTGCCTAAAACAGCAGTTGCTTTTGCTGCATCGGGCGTGTAGGTGAACGAGTGTTTTTTATTTGCATCCAGTAACCAATTTGGTCTTTTGCCTTTTTTAATGTTCTTATAAACCATCTCAATCAAAATACTCTTTTCATTACCGGGGCCATAAAAATCTGCCGAGCGTACAATTTGCGCATTCAAATTTCCAGCCTTCACTGCATCCATCAACATCTCCGCGATTTGTCTTCTAACTTTACCTTTTTTGCTGGGTGGATTAACGATGGATTCTTCAGTCATGTGCCCTATTGCACTGACGTCATAGAGATACACATTATCAAAGAATACCAGCCTCGCATTGTGCTTAATACATGCGTTAATGGTTGCATGCATCAATTTAGGCCACTTATCTTGCCATATTTTCAGTTTATAATCAAATCCTACAACAAGATAAACGATCTTGGAACCTGCGACAGCTTTCTCCACTTGGTTAGGGTCAGTTAAATCCGCTGGCAACAATTCGTCCGATGCATGTATTTTCTTTGGATTGCGACTCACTAGTCTTATCTGATCGGTAAAAGCTTTTAATTCCTTTGCAAGCAAAGCTCCAATTGTGCCGTTTGCGCCTAAAATGGTTTGCATTTTGATAAGCGATGGATTAGCTAATTAGGAAGATGAAAATGAACCGAGACAAAATA
>DATMMJ010000691.1:0-2359 GCA_035569795.1 Puia sp.
ATGGGAAAATATTCCAGCAAGAGAAAACGGATCAGGAAAAAATTGGAGGAGCTTAGTCTCTTGAGCTACCCCCTTATCAAGTGAATTAGTTTTGCCATCTTCAAACCTTGTTCCTTCTTTAGATATATGTGCCCCCCGGGGCAACTAACAACTGTTAGCTTTTTTCAGAATTAATTTTATCTTTGTGTATCCGTTGCAGTGAACGGAGTGTGATCTTGCTAATGATTGTTTGCCAATTTTCCAGGCAATAGCCTATTTGGTTGTTGCCTGGTTCTTTTAAATAACCTCTGAATAAAATTTTCATGGACTTTCGAACAACAGAATTAACTGATCAGGTTGCACAAACAGCCCGGGATTTTGCATTGCAGCATATCAAGCCTCATGTGATGGAATGGGACGAGGCACAGGAATTTCCTTTACATATTTTTAAAGAATTGGGAAAGCTGGGCATTATGGGCGTGCTCGTTCCTGAAGATTATGGCGGTGCGGGCCTTGGCTATATTGAATATGTCAGCATTATACAGGAGATAGCAAAAGTCTGCGGCTCTATTGGCCTTAGCGTCGCAGCTCACAATTCCCTTTGCACAAGCCACATATTAATTTTTGGCAACGAGGAGCAAAAAAGAAAATATCTTCCCAAACTGGCTACCGCAGAGTATCTCGGCGCGTGGGGTCTGACTGAGCCAAACACAGGCAGTGACGCGGGCAATATGAGCTGCATTGCAGCAAAAGATGGGCAGGATTGGATTTTAAATGGCACAAAATGCTGGATAACCCATGGCAAAAGCGGTGATGTGGCTGTCGTGGTTGCGCGTACCGGAGAGCCGCGGAGTAAGGACAATGCAACTGCGTTTATTGTTGAACGTCACACAAAAGGTTTTTCCGGTGGCAAAAAAGAAAATAAGCTGGGCATGCGCGCAAGTGAGACCGCTGAAATGATTTTTGACAACTGCCGCATACCCGATGCAAATCGCCTGGGTAAGGTCGGAGAAGGCTTTAAGCAATCATTGAAGGTACTGGATGGCGGCAGGATTTCTATTGCTGCGCTGTCTGTAGGCATTGCCAAAGGTGCTTTTGAAGCGGCGGTTCAATATTCTAAAGAGCGGTATCAGTTCGATCAGCCTATTTCAAATTTTCAAGGCATTTCATTCAAACTGGCAGATATGGCTACCGAAATAATGGCCGCGGAATTATTGACAATGCAGGCTGCTGATTTAAAAAATCAAGGTTTGCCAATGACCAAAGAGGCTGCCATGGCAAAGTATTATGCAAGTGAAGTAGCCGTAAAAGTATCTACAGATGCAGTGCAGGTTTTTGGTGGCTATGGATACACAAAAGATTTTCCCGTAGAAAAATTTTACCGCGACAGCAAACTCTGCACTATAGGCGAAGGAACATCAGAAATACAAAAAATCGTGATCGCAAGAGAAGTGCTGAAATCGTAACTTTTATCCACTTTACAGCCCACGCAGGTTTTATCTGATCCCCTGCATCTGGAATCAGAAGCCAATATGAAATTATTATTTTCTTTTGCTACTTAATTCGTCAATGCTTCGCTTTTTGCAGCCCTGAGACCAACGCCGTATCGAATCACAATAATAAAACAACAAGGAAATTCGAAGAAATTAAAAACAGAGTCTATCCACAAAAAGTGGTTGGCTTTTACATTTTAGTGATGCTGTCGCTATTTTATCCATAAGCTCTGGGGGTTAAGGAGCTTAAGCAAACACTAATATGTGATGTGAAAAAACTGTGCAAAAATTTTTTGTGCCCACCAATAACCGCAAATGCTACTAGTATGGCGATTGGATTAATTATCAGGCTCAAAGATTTACAAAGGAAAGCAACATTATTTCCCCATTCAAAAAACACAATTGCACAGCGACTATTTTGCTTTGCCGTTTGATTTTGTGGAAGTGTAATTAATATATATTTGTTGCTCCATCTCACCAGAAATTTTAACATACCAGCCATGACGACAACTCTACGATTAGCTCCCCGGAAAATCTCCCCTTGTTTAATGCTTGCTCTTGTTTTGCTGTTCACCTCATTATGGGCAACGGGTGCATCCATTTCAAGTACACCAGCTGGGGGCAACTGGAGCGCAACAACCACTTGGGTAGGAGGAATTGTGCCTGGTTCCTCAGATGCTGCAACGATTGTGAGCGGAGCAACAGTAACTGTTGACATTTTAGGTGCAACCTGTGTTACCCTCGATATTAACTCCGGGGCTGCTGGTGGAGTAGCGGCTAAATTGGCATTTAACAGCGGATCCACCCTGACCGTTTCAGGCAATGTAACAATTGGTGCGGCAGGCGTAGGCAGGACCGGGTCAATTATTATGACAAATGGAGGTTTA
>DATMMJ010000692.1:0-3236 GCA_035569795.1 Puia sp.
AAAAATTACTAATTAAAAAATGTATTATATGAGAAATTTAATCTTCTTTATGCACACTTCACTTGATGGTTTTGTAGCGGGACTTAACGGAGAAATGAATTGGATAAATTTGGATGACGCACTGTTTGACTTTGTTGCAACAATGACAGACCAAGCTGACACCGCACTCTATGGGCGGGTAACTTATGAAATGATGCAAAGCTATTGGCCAAAAGCAGGTGAACAACCCAACGCAACAAAACACGACAAAGTGCATTCGAATTGGTACAACAATGTTTCAAAAGTTGTATTATCTAAAACTATCCAAGAAACTGGACTTCACAATACCAAAGTTATTGGCGAACAACTTTCGGACAACATTAATAAATTAAAGCAACAGGACGGAAAAAATATTTTAATATTTGGAAGTCCAAGGGCTTCACGATCGTTATTAAATCAAAGACTAATTGACGAGTTTTGGCTCTTCGTCAACCCAATTATATTAGGACAAGGCATGCCGCTATTTAAAGATATAACTGGGACGATTAAATTGAAACTTGTAGAGTCTAAAACTTTTCCAAGTGGCGTAATTGCACTTCATTATAAAAAATCGTAAACAAATTGACCGCAGGCAACAAAAGGTTTTGTGCAAGTCTGGCGGACTTTGGAGCAATAAAAAAGCATTGGAAATTTCAAACTGGTACACTACCCATTTGCAGAGATATAAATCGAAGTTATTTTCATACATTATCAAAATAAAAGCGACGGGTCAGATCAATATAGAGGGGACCCGCCAAGCGTGAGGAAAAAAGGGCTTTTGCTTAGATATTTTAATGCATACTATAACAAGGATACATGAAAAAAGAAGAAGTACCACAAGATGCAAGCGCACTGAACAAACTCACCAAAGAAGTTTGTTATGCTGTTGACGAACGAGGCAACTACACCACCGAGCTCAGCACCGGATGGGAGGTGAAAGCAAATGCGCTGGATGTTGCATGGGAGGACATACACGAGCGGATAGCCAGTGCAAAACAAAAGGTGCAAAATGACGAAGCGAGCCCTTTGCTTTTTTTTATGGAGTGGCGATTGATGGATGTCCCGATAGTTGCAGCTTACACAGGATTTTGGCAATGGCAAGTAAAGAGACATTTGAAGCCCTCGGTCTTCAAAAAACTGAACGAAAAAAAATTGCAGCTTTATGCTGATGCTTTTAATGTGCGGATTGAAGTGCTTAAAACAATGAACGTTCATGAGAGTGAAATTTGAACATCTGCAGTCAGCGCATTGCGAGAACGGCGTCACCACCAATTTATTAAGAGGAGTTGGAGCCTATAAATTAACTGAGCCCTTGGCCTTCGGTATTGGCTCAGGACTATTTTTTATCTATGTTCCATTATTGAAAATCAACAAAGGACCTGCCATTGCATTCCGCACGCAACCGGGTTTGATATTTAAGAGAACATGCAAGGCGCTGGACATACCGGTGATCAGAAAAAAATTCAGATCCAAAGAAGAAGCGCAAAAAGTGCTCGATGAATGCCTTGAATCTGGAAGACCGGTGGGCTGCCAGGTGGGTGTTTTTTATCTTACCTATTTCCCGAAAGAGTACCGCTTTCACTTCAATGCACACAACGTAATTGTGTTCGGCAAGGAAGGTGACAACTATCTGATCAGTGATCCGGTGATGGAAACTGCCACTTCCTTGACGAGCTACGAATTAGAGCGGGTACGGTTTGCCAGAGGTGCCTTGGCGCCCAAAGGGCAGTTGTATTATCCAAAAGAAAACAGGATCGTCACCGATGAGCAGATAAAAAACGGGATACGCACCGGGATCAAGAGAAACGTGCGCGACATGCTTTACATACCCGGCAACATTGCGGGCATCAAAGGCATCCGGTATACGGGGAGAAAAATAAAAAAATGGCGCGACAAATTGGGCCCTCACGTTGCCGGCTTGTACCTTGCGCAGCTCGTGCGTATGCAGGAAGAAATTGGGACTGGCGGGGGAGGCTTTAGATATATTTATGGTGCTTTTTTACAACAGGCTTACCAGTTTCATAAGGTGGACGAGCTTTTAGAAATCTCCAAATCATTCACCAAAGCCGGTGATCTGTGGAGAACAGCGGCAGTGCAGGCGGCGGGCATATACAAAGGAAGAATTGGCAGCCAGCAAGACTATAATGTCATGGGAGACTATTTGCTGGAAGTTGCTGAGATTGAAAAACAGGCATTCGTTGCTTTATCAAATATTAAATGGGATAAATGACCAGCCCTGCCGTAAGCATTGAAAATATTAGCTTTCGCTATGAAGGGCAAGAAAAAATGTGCTTTTCCAATTTAAGTTTGCAGATTACAGAAGGCGGTCGTTTTGGTTTGTTTGGCCCCAACGGAGCAGGCAAAACCACGCTGATGCATTGCATGACTGGGTTGGTTTCTGTTCAGCAAGGCAAGATTTTTGTTTTTGGTAACCAGGTCAAAAAGCATGACAAGAGCGTGAATCATTTTTTCGGTTTTGTCCCGCAGGATTTTTCTTTTTATCAGGAATTGACACCTACAGAAAACCTGGAATTTTTCGGCGCCTGGCACGGCCTTCATAAAAAAGAAATAAAAAAAAGAGCTGCTGAACTGTTAGAGATTTTAGGTCTTACCGAAGTTGCTAATAAACAGGTACAAAAATTTTCAGGTGGCATGAAACGCAGGGTGAACCTGGCTATTGGCGTTATTAACCATCCCCGCATTTTATTCTTGGATGAACCCACTGTTGGAGTGGATGTGCAAACACGGCATGCCATTATCAATTATCTTAAAGCGCTGAATGATAAAGGGACCACGCTCATTTACACTTCGCACCAACTCCATGAAGCGGAAGATTTATGCGAGCATATAGCTTTGATTGACGAAGGGAAAATTATTGCGGATGATACTTTGGATAATCTCATAAAAGCACATGATGCGCATGCATTAGAGGGGCTTTTTTTGAAACTCACTGGAAAGAAATATAGAGACTGAGAGGAGTAAGATTGAAAAACTGCATGTCTTGAAGAAGGTTCTGTGGTTCGAACAATTCATTACTAATTTCTGAGGCCATTTCTTCTTTTCTAGAGTCTTAACAACACATGTACAAACTCTACGCCACCATAGTAAAGGATTTCCGCGTTTTGAAGCGTGATAAAGTGGGCCTGACACTAATGTTCGCCATGCCCATTGTGCTTGCGCTCATTATCACGGCTGTGCAAAACAGCACTTTTGAATTA
>DATMMJ010000693.1:0-12487 GCA_035569795.1 Puia sp.
GAAAGCGAAGTCAGTTATGGGGACAAATCAGATGTGCCTGAGGAGGAATATTATATTGAACTGGGTAAGGCAAAAGTTGCAAGGCCCGGTACGGATGTTACGATCGTTTCTTATAATAAAATGATGAAAGTCGCTATGGGCGCTGCGGCGGAATTAGAAAAGGAAGGCGTGCATGCTGAAGTGATTGACCTGCGCACCATTCGCCCGCTTGACTGGCGCACGATTCTTGAAAGCGTGAAGAAAACAAACCGCCTGGTGATTGTTGAGGAGCAATGGCCATTTGCTTCTGTGTCTTCAGAAATTACGTACAATATACAAAAAGAAGGCTTTGATTATTTAGATGCCCCGATAAGACGTATCACCTCTGCCGATGCGCCTTTGCACTATGCTCCCAACCTGGCAGCATTGGCAATCCCTGATGTTGCAAGAACAGTGAAGCTGGTGAAGGAAGTGATGTATCTTAAGAAATAAGATTTTAGTCCGCAGTCTATATTGTAGATAATCCTGAAGTTTTTCTTCAGGATTTTTTAGTTTTGAATATGGCTTCATACAAACGTTATTTTTATATCTATTCGGAAATTGATAATGAAAAAGGACTCCGTGTTGATTTTCTCCAGGATTGGAATAGTATGTTGCTGTATTCTCTTATCAAGAATCTTTTTAAAAATAAAGTTTTATGAAAAACCTATTGTCATTGCTGATCATTTTGTTTTTTGCTTTTTCTGCTTTTCCACAAGCCAGTTATACACCATCTCCCGAAAACCTGCAAGCCCGAAAATGGTTCGACAGCGCGCGTTTCGGCATGTTCATCCATTGGGGCGCATTTAGCGTGCCGGGCGATGGCGAGTGGGTAATGAACAACCGCAGAATTCGTGTGGATGAGTACAAACGCCTATTGCAAATATTTAATCCCGTTGATTTCGACGCCCGTAAATGGGTGAGCACAGCAAAAAATGCGGGAATGCAATACATCACGCTGATCACGCGCCATCACGATGGCTTCAGCGATTGGGATACCAAACAATCTGACTGGAAAATAACGAACACGCATTGGGGTAAAGATGCGGTGAAACTCATAGCTGACGAATGCCATAAACAGGGGATAAGGCTTTTTGTGTATTATTCCCTGCTAGATTGGTACCGGGAAGATTACCCGCATGAAACCGGTCGCACAGGCCAGGCGACAGGCAGAACAGGTAAAGGAAATTATGAAAGTTATCTTCAATTCATGAAAAACCAACTCACTGAACTCCTTACTAACTATGGAGAGATCTCGGGAGTTTGGTTTGACGGCTATTGGGATCAAACAGCACCTGAGGGCGCTGCTGACCGCAGCCCGCGCATCAACTGGCGCTTGGATGAAATCTATACCTTGATACACAAACTGCAGCCTCAATGCTTAATCGGTAACAATCATCATCTCTCACCCTTTCCAGGAGAGGATTTCCAGATGTTTGAAAGAGATTTGCCCGGTGAGAATAAATCCGGCTTAAGCTATCAGGAAGCATCAACAAAAATGCCTTTGGAAACATGCGAAACGCTTAATGATTCATGGGGGTTTAATATCGCAGACAGGAATTATAAATCAACCAAAGAGCTTGTCCGGTTGCTGGTGAAAGATGCAGCGCTTGGAGCCAATCTGCTGCTCAACATCGGGCCTTTGCCTAACGGTGACATACAACCTGAGTTTACGGAGCGCTTGAATGGGATCGGCGAATGGCTGAAAACTTACGGCCCTACCATTTATGGCACGCATGCTGGTTTTATTAGACCGCAGGATTGGGGAGCGGTAACGGAGAAAGGGAATAAAATCTATCTGCATATATTTAAATCAGATGCAGATAAGTTTTTCATTAAACTCCCTTATAAGGTAAAATCAGCGAAATTATTCGCAACGAATAAGGAATTGAAAATTCAATTCCTGCAGGATGACTATATTATGATTGATCTAAAAAATGTGGACATAAGCCCTGTGGATACAGTGGTAGAAATAGATAAAGTAAAATAATGCGAAACAGCCTGATCACGAGACCTCGGGTATGTAGTGTTTTCCAAATACCAGACTATTATTGCAACGCTTTGAGCACTGAGTTTAATAATAAAAGGAATGTGTAAACGGATCCGAGCAGGACAACACAGCAAATAGTGAGCTTAAAATACATTTTACTCGAAGAAAGCGTCGGAAGCTCATAACTAGTTTTCATAAAGGGGTCGATTGGATAATGAATTTATTTTCTATGGATATTTCTAATTGCAATGTACGAAACAATATTTTTTTATACAACGTAGATTTACTAAGGTTTATTGCTAATGCATCTTTGCTTTATATGCATAAATCAAGGCTTTTGCCGCCGCAGGACACATTTACTTGCCTTCAGGCTTTGGTCCGAATAGCCAAACCACCTTCATCTTCAAGGCCATGTTCTAAAATGCCCTTTTTGGAAAACCCATTCAGGTGTTAAAATTGTGTTGTTATTCAATTCATACCAGGGGTTTGTGCTTTTATTTACCGGATTGATAACGATATGGATATCCTGGGCAGGCATATAACTTTGGGCAAGGAGATAAATTTTCTTATCTGAGGAAGGGTTCACTGCCATATCAACCACTATCATGGCATGCCCCGGAGAGCCGCCCTGTATTAAAATATCACCCGGCTGAATTTTATTTACATCTTCGACAGGCTTTAGTTGTTTTTCAAGTGATAAAGTGCCACATTTTACAAAAACATTATACAAGTATTGGTCAAAATGCTTTCTGTCTGTAAGCGTTCCCAGTGTATAATCCGTGTTGTTATTATCCCAAAAGTTAATCTCCTTAAATCTTTTTTCAGAATACAAATATTCTGCACGCAGCCTCATCACAGCGTCTGCGCATTGCTGCAGGTCTTTATTGCCAACAGACATATTTACTACAGCAAACTGTGCTGTTTGGTTTTTTTTTGGCAATCCATTGTATAAATAGACCATTTTGTTCTTCTTTAATGTCAATCGTCTTAACCATTCTGCAAAAGATCCATTTTTGGTGGCAATCCTAGTGAATCCTTCAGGCACTGGGATGCTGCTGATACTAGCATAAGGGTTTTCTTCTCCTTCATTTTTTTGTGCATTGATTATGAAATTAATTTTGGCTGGCTGCGTTTGAGAGCATGCAAAAAAGGAAAGCAGGAGAACTCGGATGCACGTGTTCGGCTTCATAATGCTATTTTTGGGGAATGATTAGATAGGATTCAGTCCATTATTTTTTCCATATCAAAAGATTGTTAAAGCTCATGTCCAACATTTTAATTATTGACGATGAAAAAGCGATCCGCAAAACACTAGGCGAAATTCTTTCTTATGAAGGCTATAAAATCGATGAAGCATGCGATGGGGAAGAAGGCCTGAAGAAATTTAAAGACAAAGATTATGATGTGATATTATGCGATATCAAAATGCCAAAAATTGACGGTATTGAATTTTTAGAAAAAGCAAAAGATAGCAACCCGGATATTCCCATAATCATGATTTCCGGCCATGGCAATATCGACACGGCGGTGGAAGCAGTAAAGAAGGGCGCTTATGATTTTATCTCCAAACCACCGGACCTAAACCGCTTGTTGATCACGATCCGCAATGCGATGGATAAGACTAGCCTGGTGGCAGAAACCAAAGTGTTGAAAAGAAAGATCAGCAAAGTCCAGGAAATGGTTGGCGCTTCCTTGCCGATTGAAAAAATAAAAGAGACGATTGATAAGGTGGCGCCCACCGAAGCGCGCATTTTAATAACCGGCGAAAACGGCGTGGGTAAAGAATTGGTAGCCAGGTGGGTGCATGAAAAGAGTAACCGTGCCAGCGGCCACTTAATAGAAGTAAATTGTGCCGCCATTCCAGGTGAATTAATTGAAAGCGAATTATTTGGCCACGAGAAAGGGTCATTTACCTCCGCGCTGAAACAGCGCATCGGTAAATTTGAACAGGCAAACAGTGGTACTTTATTTTTGGATGAGATTGGCGATATGAGCCTGAGTGCACAGGCAAAAGTGCTTCGCGCCTTGCAGGAAGGGAAAATAACACGTGTTGGTGGTGAGAAAGATATCAATGTGGATGTGCGCGTTATTGCAGCAACCAACAAGGATTTACTAAAGGAAGTTGAGGAAAAGAACTTCCGGCTTGACCTCTACCACCGCTTGAGCGTGATCATCATTCATATTCCGTCATTAAATGAGCGCAGAGATGATATTCCTTTGCTGGTTGATAAATTTTTGACTGATATATGTTCAGATTACGGGATTGCAAGAAAAGTGATTGATGAAGATTCTATAAAAGCTTTGCAGGATCATAACTGGACAGGCAACATCCGCGAGCTGAGAAATGTAGTAGAGCGACTCATTATACTTTCAGGCAAAACAATCAAAAAGGAAGATGTAGAGAACTACGTGCTGCCGAAAAAGTAAATTGAGGGCTATAAAAGTCGCAGGGAAATGGAGTCAAACGGTGCTCAGGACACTCCGCGGTTTTTGAAATTTCTGAACGATCTTTGTTTCCAACCTTCGGGCGTTAGTGATGCACGTCGCTTCTTTTAGCAAAACTTTCGAACCTATTATTTTGGCGGCACGATTATTATGGTATTTTTGCCGCTATCTAAATTTTGGATCAATGACTAACAATGAATTGTTATCTGTTATTTTTATAGGCTTTTTGTTGGTTATGCTGCCCGCTTTTGGCTTGTATGGAATGTTCAGAAAAGCAGGTGTCGCCGGTTGGAAAGCGCTTGTCCCGTATTATAATTTCTGGGTGGTGCTGGAAATTGCCAATCGCCCGCGATACTGGTTCTTTCTTCAGTTCATCCCAGTGGTTGGCTGGTTCATAACGCTTGGGATTTGCATAGAATTTGTAAAACCATTCGGCAAATTCAATTTCTATCAGCATGCGCTTGCCGCGCTTGCACCCATGTTCTATTTTGTTTACATAGGATTTAATAAAAAGGATAAATTTCTTGGCGTTGAGTCAGTAAAAAAATATAAGAAATCCCCGGCACGTGAATGGATAGATGCCGCAGTGTTTGCAATTGTTGCAGCAACTATCATCCGCACGTTTGTTTTCGAAGCGTACACCATTCCTACCGGCTCCATGGAAAAAACGTTGCTGATAAATGATTTTTTGTTTGTAAGCAAATTCAGTTACGGGCCACGCATTCCAAACACACCGCTGGCAATCCCATTTGTTCATCACACAATCCCGTATACCAACGCGAGGTCTTATGTTGAATGGATCAAAATTCCTTACACCCGCTGGTTTCCAAGCCCTGTAAAGAGAAACGATGTGGTGGTATTTAATTTCCCGGCAGGTGATACTGTGATCAATAAAGATGAATTTCAATCCGCAGATCCTTATTATGATGTTTGCCGGAGGTTTGGCAACGGTAACATAGATGAAGGGCGCAAGATTGTAATGAGCGACCCTGACGCGTATCCACTAGTAGTCCGGCCGGTAGATAAACAAGAAAACTATATCAAACGTTGCATTGCAATTGCCGGGGATACTTTGCAAATAAAAAAACAGGTAGTCTACGTCAACGGGCAGCCTACCTCTCTGCCAGTAAAATCAGAAACGTATTATTACATTGAAACTGCTGGGCAGCCATTGGATGAAACGGTCATGAAGGAAGAATATGATATTGATGTAAATAATGACGCGGAGTTGCAGCAGGCAGGAAATAATAAATTCAGGATGCTACTGACTTCCAGTGCAAAAGAAAAAATGATGAAAAGCGGGTTGGCAAAAAGTATTACACCAGAACTGGACACCTCTTTATACCCGGTCAATACCTTTTTATACCCATATGATCACCGGTGGTCAGTTGATGATTTTGGACCAATATGGATGCCCAAAAAAGGCGTTACGCTGACACTCACCCGTGAAAATTATCCTGTCTACGAACGGCCTATCAGGTCGTATGAAAAAAATACGTTGGAGCAAAAAGATGGCAAATTTTTTATTAACGGCATCCAGACAGACCACTATACATTTAAGATGGATTATTTCTGGATGATGGGGGATAACCGTCATGGCTCGCAAGATTCAAGGTTTTGGGGGTTTGTCCCGGAGGACCATATCGTTGGTCAGGCCTCCCTTATCTGGATGAGTTGGGACAAAGGAATCCGGTGGAGCCGGATGTTCAATAAAATAAAATAAAAAGTACTGTGGAATGGGAAAATTTTCGGGGGACGGGGCGGAGAGAACTATGCCGCGGTATAAACTGATTTCAGCATCTTTCTCAGCGACCGGAAGGATTTATTTTGCATAATTGACAATGAACAAAACTGAATACAAATTCTCTTTTGATGTTTTTGATTCGATTGGGGAATTACCCGAGACCGATGCATTGCTGCTCGGCGAAGCAAGAAAAGCTATTCAATATGCTTATGCACCCTACTCAAGGTTCAGAGTAGGAGCGATTGCAGAGCTTGCCAACGGGAAAACAGTTATTGGCACCAACCAGGAAAATGCTTCTTATCCTGCCGGCATCTGTGCTGAAAGAGTATTGCTCTCATCAGTTTCTTCACAATTTCCCGGCATAGCAATAAAAGTTATTGCAATTACTTATCATAATGACAGCGGCCAAAGTGACCGACCGATTTCCCCATGCGGCATCTGCCGCCAGTCACTACAAGAATATGAGCATCGCCAGAAAAGCTCGATCCGCCTCATCCTTGGAGGGATGACAGGAAATGTATTCGTCATCCCAAAAGCTTCTTTACTCATGCCGCTGGCTTTCACAAGCGACGAACTTAAATAACACTTTCTTATTTAACACAATATTTAACCCGCCCGGTGTTCCTTTTGTAAAAAAATTGCGTCTTAATAATAAGAACTCAAATTTTTTTTATGACAACGAATTCAACACACCAGGAAGTTTTGCTTATTACCGGCACCACATTTTCGTCCAGACAAATAAGCGCAATAGATTCAACCTCCGACAATAAAAACCTGGATAAGATAGAACAACTGGAAGAGGCCTGTGTGAACGGACTTTTAAAGGAAATACTCCCGGAAATATGCGGAAGGCCTGTTGATGCAAAGAAGATCTATTTATGGGGGATTAAGGAAGGTGACTGTTTCATCGAGCTTGATTTCAGCGAATATCCTGAACAGACAGATCAATATTTTTCGATTGATCCATATTCTTTTTTGAGTTTGAAGAATTTAAACTGAGTAAACGTTGTGGCAGTTATCCATGGTGCACGATCGGGATTGTCTTTAATGAAAGCTATTTATAAAAACGTCAATTCACTGCCTTCTATTCGCCCGTGGCGATTGACTTCAAAACTCAAGCTCCAGATTACTCTGGGCATACCCAACGCACGTAAGCACTAATCCATTTTCTAGATCTTTTTCAGTAAGTATTTCGTTATTGCTCATAATTACTTTCCCTTGTATGCATTTTGCGATGCAGCTTGAACATCGGCCTGCACGGCAACTGTATGGCAATTGTATATTATAGTTCAATGCAGCCTCAAGAATGCTCGTCGGAAATGCTGCTTTGATTTTAAATGTCCCTTTGTTGTAATGTATAAGAATTTCTTTGGGCGAGGTATCTGTAATCAAAGGCAGTGGCACAGCACGTTCCACTGTGAAGTTTT
Source organism: Puia sp. (assembly GCA_035569795.1). GTDB lineage: Bacteria > Bacteroidota > Bacteroidia > Chitinophagales > Chitinophagaceae > Puia. The sequence goes on from DATMMJ010000693.1 coordinate 7,625, forward strand.
CTATTTTTATTTGCTCGTCATGAAAGCCCATCCATCTTAATGTGAACTGCGCCATACGCATAAAGGAAGGTGGCCCGCAGAGATAAAATAGGGTTTCTTTTTGTCTGTCAAGGGCATCACCAACAACTTCTTCCAGCAAGAAATTATTAAGTTTGCGAGGGTAATGAGGATTCCCTGCCGCCTTGCTTAAAAAATTTACCCATTTGAATTGATTACGGAATTTCTTTCTTAATTCTTCCAATTGGTTTTTGAAAATAATTTCTGACTCATTGTGGTTTTGATATATTAGAAAAACCCTGGTCAGGGGTTCTTCATGCAATATTTTTTTTATCAATGAAAATATGGGAACAATGCCGCTGCCGGCTGCAATGAAAAAGAAATGTCTTTGATTTTTAAGATTTGTTTTTACCGTAAATCTTCCGGCGGGTTGAATGGAAACCAGTATATCGTTGATATGAATATGGCTCAATAAATGCCTCGAAATTTCGCCATTTGTTATGCGCTTCACGGTTATTGCAATCCGGTCATCTACTCCAGGTGTCGATGAAAATGAATAGGAGCGGCGGATCTCACCATCACTGATGCTGTTGAAAATAAACGTGAGAAATTGGCCCGCCTGGTAGTTTATTTTTACACCAGTTTCATTCTGTAAAACAAAACTATGAGTGCTTTCAGTTTCTTTGACAATATCTGAAACCTTCCATCTTATTCTATCCATGCTGAAAATTAATAAGAATTTAATTTAAAAATACACACGTGATAAAACCATGTTTAAACAATCAATCACCTGCCATACCAAATTCCCATCCCATATACAGGCGCATTTTCCATTCATCAAATTGGCGGAATTTATAAATTCAAAAAAAACAAAACTCATTATATTTGGAGCTTAGTTTCAACTTAAACCCTTAATAAATGTCATTTGGTCGGTTACTATGCAATGCGCCTGTAATTGCGTTGCTTATTTTTTGCAGCGCCTGCAACGGCAAGGTTGAATCCGCCAACGCTCCAAAAACAGCACCAGCACCTGTTGTAGACGTGCTTGTCGTAACCACGCAAAGCGTTTCCAACGAGTTAATTGCAAACGGAACGGTGGTAGCTAATGAATATGTTGAGTTGCACCCGGAAGCCAGCGGACGGCTTATCTATCTGAATGTTCCAGAAGGTAAATACGTCACTGCCGGCACTATCATTGCGCGCGTCAATGATGCAGACCTAAAGGCACAGGTGGAGAAGAGCAAAGTGCAGCTTGAGCTTGCTCAAAAAACAGAAGCACGCTACAAGCAATTGCTTGCTGTGAATGGCATGAACCAAAGTGACTACGATGTGGCATTAAACGCCGTAAACGGCTTCAAAGCCGATATCGACTACAATCAGGCACTGCTTGAGAAAACGGTCTTGAGAGCGCCTTTCGGTGGCATCCTGGGTTTAAGACAAGTGAGCCTGGGCGCGTATGTTTCCCCCGCCACATTAATAGCCACACTCCAGCAGCTGGACAAAATTAAGATCGATTTCACTGTCCCGGAGCAATACAACGGGATAATAAAAAAAGGAACTTACGTTGATGTGGAATCAGAAGTGTCAACACAAAAATTGATCAAGGCCCAGATCATTGCGATCGAACCGCAGATAAATCAGTCCTCCAGAAATTTGGTGGTAAGGGCAGTTTTAGAGCACGCTAAGGCAAATCCCGGTGGTTTTGTGAAAGTGCATATCAATGCGGGCATTGATAAAAAAGCCATCATGGTGCCAACCAATTCATTAATCCCCGATGATAAAAACAATCAAATTATCCTGATCAGGGAAGGAAAGGCTCTTTTCCTAAACGTGAAAACAGGCATTCGCAAAGCAAACAATGTGGAGATAACAAGTGGTGTGAAAGAAGGAGACACCGTTGTGGTAACCGGTGTGCTGTTTGCAAAGCCTGGATTGACCTTGCAAGTGCGCAGCTCAAAAACGCTGGAACAGTTTGCTGCAATGAATGGTAATACCGCAGCTGAATAACCGATTTTTGTTTTCAAATTACAAATAGAATTTCTCAACAGATTTATCAGCCATGAACATATCAGAGTTGTCGTTAAAAAGACCAGTGCTGGCCACGGTGATGAATTTGATGCTCATTTTATTTGGAGTAGTCGGCTATAATTTTTTAGCGGTACGTGATTATCCTGCCATTGACCCGCCAATAATAACTGTCAACACATCGTACACGGGCGCCAACCCTGATATCATCGAAAGCCAGATCACAGAACCACTAGAAAAACAGATCAATGGCATTCCAGGCATACGCACCATCAGTTCAACAAGCTCGCTTGGGAGCAGTTTTATCACCGTAGAATTCAATCTGGGAGCGGACCTTGAGGCCGCCGCCAGTAATGTGCGCGATAAGGTAGGCCAGGCCTCGCGCAACCTTCCTTTGGATATCGACGCCCCACCTGTGGTAACAAAAGCGGATGCCAACAGCGATTTTATTTTGTTATTGGCTATTCAAAGCCACACAAAAAGCCTAATGCAATTGAGTGATTACGCTGATAACGTTTTGCAGCAGCAATTGCAAACCATAGATGGCGTCAGCTCCGTTTTTGTTTTTGGTGATAAAGGATATGCTATGCGCATCTGGCTTCAGCCGGATAAAATGAATGCATACAACATTGCATACAATGATATTAGCACAGCAGTGAGTAAAGAAAATATTGAGCTGCCACCGGGAAAAGTGTATGGCAATAATACGGAGCTCACTATTAAAGCGCTTGGAAGGTTGACGAGTGAAAGACAATTCCGCGATCTGATCATTAAGGAAGATAGTTCGGGCATTGTGAGGCTGGGAGACGTTGCAAAGATTGAGCTTGGCCCGCAATCTCCGGAACAAAGCTGGAAATACAACGGCGTCAATGCAGTGGGGCTGGCGATAATCCCGCAGCCTGGAGCAAACAACATTGCAATTGCGGATGAATTCAATAAAAGGCTCGAAGAAATAAAAAAATCGAACAGGGCGGATATTGATTTTAATGTGCTGATTGATAACACAAAAACAATCCGCCAGTCCTTGAATGAAGTGAAAGAAACTTTGATAATCGCGTTTACACTGGTAGTACTGGTCATTTTCTTTTTCTTTCGAAACTGGCTTATTGCATTAAGGCCTTTGATTGACATTCCTATATCCCTTATCGCAACTTTCTTCATCATGTACCTTGCAGGCTTCACTATTAACATACTTACCCTGCTCGGAATAGTTTTAGCGACCGGTCTTGTTGTGGATGATGGGATTGTGGTCACAGAAAATATTTTCCGGAAGCTCGAAGCGGGTTTTCCCATCCGCAAGGCTGCGCTGGAAGGCAGTAGAGAAATATTTTTCGCCGTCATTTCCACTTCTGTGACCCTTGCTGTGGTATTCATGCCTGTTGTTTTTTTGCAGGGCTTTGTCGGTCGGCTGTTCCGTGAATTTGGAGTAGTACTTGCCGCAGCAGTCTTAATCTCCTCATTTGTCTCTTTGACCATCACACCTGTACTGAATGTTTTTCTGACACGCAAAAATTCGTCGCACGGAAGGTTTTATCAAATGACGGAGCCGTTTTTTGATGGTATGGAAAACGGGTACAAGAAAACGCTGCGGTCTTTCATGCGTGTGCGGTGGCTTGCATGGGTAATTATTGCAACCTGCGGATTGATCATCTGGTTTATTATGGGATCTATACAAAGCGAGCTAGCCCCTCTGGAAGACAGAAGCACAGTTCGTTTCACCGCAACTGCCGCAGAAGGCACTAGCTTTAGCTATATGTCCGGTATTTCAGATAGCATTGCAAATTATCTTTATGACTCCGTACCCGAACGTGATTTTGTTTTTGTAAGAACTCCTGGTAATGGCAACCTGAATTCCTCCGCTCCAAGGATTGGGTTGATAGACCATTCTTTGAGAAAAAGAACACAGTCAGAAATTGCCAACGACCTGCAGCAGAAAATGAGCAGGTTCAATGATGCAAGGGTTTTCGCAATTCAGGAACAAACTATTTCTGTCGGTTCCGGTTCCCGCACAAGTCTTCCTGTCCAGTTTGTCTTGCAAAATCAGGACTTGACTAAAATGAAAGATGTAATACCTAAATTCTTAGCCGAGGTTAGAAAAGACAAAACATTTACCAATTCAGACGTCAACCTGAAATTTAATAAGCCTGAGTTGGATATTACGGTGGACAGGATGAAAGTAAAAGACCTTGGATTGACGACCAGCGATGTAGTATCTGCCATGCAGGCGGCTTTCAGCGGTGGTAGGCTTGCCTATTTTTATATGAATGGTTATCAGTATTATGTCGTGGCTCAGGTCGACCGCGATTACAGAGATAATCCGGCAGATATCAATAATCTGTACGTCAGAAATAATAAGGGCGTCAATATTCCTTTGGATGCCGTGATTCATATCGATCAGAACAGTAGCCCATCTACGCTTTTTCACTTTAACCGGTTCAAGGCGGCAACTATTTCTGCATCGCTCGCGGAAGGCAAAACGATTGGCGACGGGGTAAAAGCAATGCAGGCTATTGCTGCCAAAACACTCGATGCAAGCTTTCAAACGGCGCTGGCAGGTTCTGCCCGTGACTATGCTGAAAGTTCCTCAAATATTATGTTTGCATTCGTGCTTGCGCTCGTATTGATATATCTGGTTCTTTCAGCGCAGTTTGAGAGTTTTATAGACCCACTGGGCATCATGCTCACCGTGCCGCTGGCACTCGCTGGCGCATTGTTAAGCCTGTGGATCACCGGACAGACGCTCAACATTTTTTCAGAGATCGGGATGATTATGCTCATTGGGCTTGTAACAAAAAATGGCATCCTGATAGTGGAGTTCGCAAATCAGAAAAGAGAACATGG
>DATMMJ010000694.1:0-4860 GCA_035569795.1 Puia sp.
AATCGAGCGTCATGATCGATGAAGACAGTCCCTGTGGCACCGCATTTTGTATCGCAATGGCCTGTTCTATGGTTGTATATTTTAATAAATAAAGAACGGGCGCAAAAGTTTCATGTTGTACAATCTTAAAGTCCGGTTTTGCTTCTGCGATACAGGGTTTCACGTAACATCCGCTTTCGTAGCCATCTCCCTGAAGTACGCCCGGTTCAACAATAAATTTGCCACCTTGGCTCTTGCACGCTTCAACCGACTCCAGATATAGTTTCACGGCATCCTGATCAATCAAAGGGCCTATATGATTACTCTCATCAAGCGGGTTGCCAACTCTTAGTTGCTTGTAAGAGGCAACCAACTTATCTTTCACCGTATCATATACTTTTTCTTGGATTATGAGCCTGCGGGTTGAAGTGCAACGCTGTCCAGCAGTGCCGACTGCGCCAAAGATTGCTCCGCGGATGGCGATATTCAAATCCGCGTTTTCGGAAATTATAATCGCATTGTTGCCTCCGAGTTCAAGAAGCGACCTGCCAAGTCTTGCACCCACTGCAGCCCCCACGGCTTTGCCCATTGTGGTGGACCCGGTTGCAGACACAAGAGCTATCCTTTTGTCCTCTGCCATCCACTGGCCAACTTCCCTGGCCCCTACAACCAAACCACTCACGCCTTCAGGCACCTGATTGCGCTCGAAAACTTCTGAAATTATTTGCTGGCAAGCCACTGCACATAATGGTGTTTTTTCAGATGGCTTCCACACACACACGTTGCCGCACACCCAGCCAATCATTGCGTTCCAGCTCCATACGGCAACAGGAAAATTAAATGCAGAGATAATAGCCACGATTCCAAGCGGATGCCATTGCTCGTACATCCTGTGTGCGGGCCTTTCGCTGTGCATCGTCAATCCAGTAAGTTGTCGGGATAGGCCTACAGCCAAATCGCAGATGTCAATCATTTCCTGGACTTCGCCAAGACCTTCCTGCAAGCTCTTGCCCATTTCGTAGGAGACCATTTTACCCAATGGTTCCTTACTGTTGCGCAAAGCATCGCCAATTTGCCTGATGACTTCCCCACGTTTTGGGGCGGGCCACAAACGCCATTGCTCGAATGCCGATTGTGCTTTGGATATTATTTTTTCATATGCTTCCTGGTCGGTGGAAACAACGGATGCTATAAATTTCCCATCAACAGGTGAAAATGATTTGATGGACAAGCCTCTGGAATCTATCCAATCCAAACCTGTGGAAGAGCCACTATTGGCACTTTCTATTTTTAATTGATAAAGGAATTCCATAAAAAAATTGCTTACGATTTTTTAATCGCAAGCAATTTAGGGATTAACCATTAAACAATGGCATCACCTTTAACTTAAAACCTACTTATGAAAAAAGCATCTGCTAGCTATACGTCCTATTTATTTTTCTGGTTGCGCGGAAAAACTAAAAAACACCCTTTAATAGGTGAATGCATAAAATATGACGGAGAATTCCAAAAAAAGAGGATCATCCCATTTTTTTGTCCATCACCGCAAAAAAGCTTTCGCTATAGCTGATACCAATGGGGATTTCCTTATCCCCAATTTTTACTTTGCTCTTGGAGATATTCTCGATCTTGCTAATTGGCACTATATAGGAGCGGTGGATGCGCAAGAATTCTTTTGATGGCAATTTCTGTGTGATTGTTTTAAGGGTCATTAACGTCAGGATGGATTTATGCGGCAGATAAATTTTAATATAGTCATCCAGGCCTTCCACATACAGAATTTCTTTCAGGTTGATCTTTGTCATCTGGTAATCCGATTTCACAAAAATATAGCCATCCTGAACCTCCTGATTGCTGATGTAGTCAACATATTCCTTCGCTTTGTAGACAGATTTCAAAAAACGGTCATACTCAATAGGCTTAAGCAGGTAATCGATCGCATCCACATTAAATCCTTCTACTGCGTACTCACTGAATGCAGTGGTGAAAATAACGGCTGTGTTTTTTTTGTTGATGATTTTTGAAAACTCGATCCCATTGATATCAGGCATCTGGATGTCAAGAAATAGGATATCTATATTTGTCGTTTCCAGCAATTTTTTTGCTTCAAAAGGATCTGTAAAAACACCTTTCAATTCCAGAAAATAAATCTTGGCAATATACTTTTTTATCAGTTCCAGCGCTAAAGGTTCGTCATCAATCCCAATACAAGTGAGCATTATAATTGGATGTTTAGGTTGACAGTATAGGTTGCATTTTGGTCCTGCATGCAAAGCTTATAGTTTTTAGGATACAAAAGCTCAAGCCTTCTTTTGATATTTACAATCCCTATGCCGGTTGTTTCGGCAGGCTTAAGCAGCGCTTGATAGTGTTTTTTATTGCTTATCTCAAATTCAATCTCGTTTTCCTTTATATCTAATATTATGTTTACCGGCGAGGACTCTCTGGTACTAATCCCATATTTGAATGCATTTTCTAAAAAAGGCAAAAAAAGTAATGGAGATATCTGTTTGCCGGAAGGGTCGCCGGTAATAATAAAATCGACTTTTGATTTATCCGTCAGGCGCATTTTCTGCAGTTCAATGTAGTGTTTGGTAAATTGTATTTCTTTTTCCAGTGGCACGGCATTATTTTTCACTTCGGTGAGAACATACCGCATAATGCTGGATAGTTTCATTACCGCCTCGCCTGTTTTATCTGAACCTGCTTCCGCCAGAGAATAGATATTGTTAAGCGTGTTAAATAAAAAATGCGGGTTGATCTGGGACTTCAAGAACGAGAGTTCCGTGTTTAGTTTTTCATTTTCTATCTCCCGGTTTTTGCGTTCATACTCGAACCATTGAGATACCACTTTAATGCCTGTGGAGATCACAAACACCAACAAAAATATCGCAAGGGACCCACCGGAGAGAATAGGGTGGGATAAATTGCCAGGCCTTCCCGTCCTTGCTGCTTGCCAGGGTATGGGGGGCAACTTGTGGAGGTCATCGCTCATGTATCGGTATGAGCGTGGGAAAGTGCCAAAAAATACCAGCAAACCTATAATGAGTATTACATAAAGGAAGACTTTTCTTTTCTCCAGAAGCTTAGGTATGAGCACATAAAAATTAACGTAATAAAAACTGATGTACATAAAGCTGCTCAGAAGAAAATAAAACGATATGTACTGCTCCGGGATAAAAGGACCACCCTTAGGCCGGGGGATGAAAGCAAACGGAAGCATCAAAAAGCAAAGCCATGCTGCCACATGAACGATAAGCTGCAGAATGATTTTATTGAATTTCATTTTAATCGGTGAATGGAACTATCCTTTGAATTAGGTCGCTAACAAAGCTATTATTCTTTTTGTAAGATAAAAGCTAAAAAATTATCCAAAATGGTATTTGCTGATTTAATAGATAAACATCATAAAATAGCCGGTGAACGACAAGAACAAAAAAACCACGCACACTTGCGTGGTTTACTGAATATGCTGATCTATGACAGCTACAGATTGAGAATTATTTTAGTGAACAGTCGAGTGCCATTATAACCCATTTGAATAGCGTCGAAGGGGCCACCCGATTCACTGTCGCCCCATGACTGCCCGTATGCACCTTTGGTGACTGAAAGGTCCGGGTGCACATTGAATATATTGTCTACACCCAGCGTCCATGTGAGTTGCCTCGTGATTTTATACGATGCATACAGGTCAGTTGCCACTTTGCCGTGGTGAACAAAGTTTTCAGGAACAGATCCAGAACCATTGTCGAGTGCAACATAAGGGTCCCACCCGTTTCCCTGATCGGAAATACCTGCCCCACCTAATTGGCCAGCAGTTGAACCCACAGCAGTGTCATAACCATACCCTTGCGTAGTTACGCTGCCGTAATAAGTGATATGGGTGCCTATTGCAAATTTATCGACACTATATTGAAGGTTTAATGAGAATTTGGCCTTGGGAGCTGAAGCAATTAGGAAAGCTTGCTCTCTTGAACTGAAAAAAGCTTGCTGGTTGGCAACACCCGAATCCAGCGGGGCAGGTATATTTATTTTATTTATGGTAACACCTTGGATATTACCCGCCAGGAATGCCGTAAAGCCTTTCTTACCCCAATGTTTTGTATAATCCAGAACAATATCCAAACCCTTGTTCGTGGTGTTGACAGCATTTACGAAAAAATTGGCTGCATTTAATGGCGGGTTATTATTTGGTAAAACGTTGGCCAGAGCTGGGATAGCTGTGCCAAAATTACCTGTAATAACAATGCGGTTTTTCATGTCAATCAGATAGCCATCGATTGTCACAGTTAGATTTCTTATGGGTTTCCAGGTGAAACCAAGACTATAATTTACTGAAGTCTCTTGCTTTAAGGCCGGGATCCCAACCGCTCTGGCAATTAAACTATAGTTTGGTACTAATTTAACATATACTAAAGTAGGTACGCCATTTATCTTTAAGACATTGGTATTTGTATTGCTAAAATTGATCTGCTGCAGTGTAGGAGCCCTAAAGCCGCTGCTTACTGAGCCGCGCAAATTAAAATCCGGGCTTATTTTATAGCGCGTCGCAAATTTGTAAGTATTAACAAAACCAAAATCAGAGTAATTTTCAAAACGCGCTGCAACGTCAATCAGCCATTTATTTGTAATATCCATTGCAAGATCGACATACCCCCCAACATTTGTCCGGTGTGAAACGCTGGCATCACCGGGTGTAAAACCAGGAAAACCTTCAGAACCAGATGCTAGACCAATCGTATCCCCTTTGTTGGGAAAATATCTTTGTAAAGGGCCATAACCGTAAGAATCAGGCTCACCCGCATACAGTTTATATTGCTCAAACCTGAATTCTCCGCCAAAAGATAAAGTTAACCCTTGCGCCACGTTTGCAAATCTTCT
>DATMMJ010000695.1:0-4863 GCA_035569795.1 Puia sp.
TTTGAAACAGAGCCAGCGGGCATTTGCATCCTGAAGCTTACAGATTGTTCCAAAGGCTTAAACCCCATTGCAGATATTTTTAATTTCAACTTCCCGAAAACGGGCAATTCTTCAAAATTAAATTCACCGTTTGCTTTTGTGGTGAGCGCTTTCAGCAGCACATCTTTTGCTTTCTTTGAAGCGGAATCAAAACGGTTCTGCAATAATATCACAGATACGTCGCTGAGCGGTTTGCCGGTGCTATCAATTAATTTTCCATATATATGCCCAATGGAAGGTGCCTGCATTTTGCCATTTCCCGGCCCTGCGACAGACATCTGGGCAAAAACGGATAATTTTAAACTGGCTGCTAAAAGAAAACATAAAATCTTTTTCATAAATAGTTATTTTCAGACAGTAAAACTACCCTGTAACTATTGATGAAATGGGCAAATGAGACGAGGTCGGAAAATGTTGCGACGAAAATAGGAAAAGAAGAAGCATTGCATATTTTCAGAGCTTGAGCAATTGCTTTATTTTTTTTAAATCAGCGATGTCCGAGGAAGAAAGCAACTCGTTATTATCAAATTTTGCTTTAAGAAATAACACTCTTTTATGCTGCGGGAATTTTGCTAGAATCCCGGTTATCAATTGGGATGTGCTTTCATCTTTCAAGTAAAGAGGTTTTATAGCAGGCTTTTCCGATTTATATCTTGTTGGCATTCTTTTGATCAGAGCTTCCAGGCCAGCCAGTTTGCCGGGCGGGAGATTCTCTATTTCAGAAGCTTTGCCATACAAGCCCTGCAATTGCTTTTTGCTCAGGCTCCCGCGTTGCAAGTATTGTTTGTACAGACTGATAATAAATGAAGATATTGGATAAGCCAGAATGCACTGTTCCAGCAAATCATTGACGATATCTATCTTGTTTTTTTGTTTTTGCATATATTGTTCGAAAAATGGATTTTTCAAAATCGTTATCCTTTTCTCTCTAAATTAAGTAAGCTGTCCACAAACTCATGCTTATCAAAAACCAACAGGTCTTCCATTTTTTCTCCCATGCCAATAAACTTAACGGGTAATTTAAATTGATTGGCAATTGCAAGCACCACGCCGCCTTTTGCTGTGCCATCTAATTTTGTAATAGCTATTGCGCTCACATCCGTTGTTGCAATAAATTGTTTTGCTTGTTCCACAGCGTTTTGTCCGGTTGAGCCATCTAAGACCAGCAACACTTCATGTGGTCCATCCGGTATCACTTTCTTAATGACCCTGTTGATTTTTCCCAATTCTTCCATGAGATGCGCCTTATTGTGAAGCCGGCCTGCAGTATCAATTATGACCACATCCACATTTTTTGCCATACCACTTTGCACGGTATCAAAGGCCACCGCAGCCGGGTCTGAACCCATTCCTTGCTTAACTATTGGGACTCCTACCCTTTCACTCCAGATGGTTAACTGGTCAACTGCGGCTGCACGAAATGTATCAGCAGCCCCTAACAGAACCGATTTTCCCGCTTTTTTAAAATTGTATGCCAATTTACCTATAGTTGTTGTCTTTCCTACCCCGTTCACTCCTACAACTAAAATAACATAAGGCTTGAGGCCAGAAGGTGTTTCAAAGTCTGCGTAAGATTGTTGGCTCGCGTCCACCAGAAGCGCTTCAATTTCCTCTTGGAGTATCTTGTTTAATTCACTTGTACTCAAATATTTATCTTTGGCAACGCGTTTCTCTATCCTTCCTATAATTTCTACGGTTGTTTCAATGCCCACATCTGCGCTAACCAGTGCATCTTCTATGCTATCCAAAACTTCGCTGTCCACAGTGCTTTTGCCTGCAATGGCTTTAGTAATCTTTGATAAAAAGCCTTCTTTCGTTTTTTGCAGGCCTTCATCAAGGGTTTGTTTTTCTCGCCTCCCGAATATCTTATCAAAAAATCCCATAGCGTAAATTTGTAGATTTGAAAATTACCCCATTTCTCCAATGGGCCATTCCATGAGCGTGAAATTTTCAGGTTTGATTTTTCTGGTTTTGGGATAAACGACAAAAGCTGCTCTTGCGAGACAGCTTTCTTATCTTATTAACCCATAAATTATTTTTGAGCCAGGAACTCCTTTATTTTTTCCTTGTGCACAATTGCCTCTTTGAATGTGTAAGCACCCGTTTTAGGGCTTCGTACTGCACGAATCACCTTGGTCCAGTTCTTAGCATCTGAAGCTGATTTTGCATCTTTGCTCTTAATTGCGGTCTTTGCTGCCTTTGCCATAATATTAGTTTGAAAAATCGAAAATTATTCAACTGCTCAATTTTGAAAGCCACCCGGAAATCTTTAGATTATTTAATTTCTTTGTGAACCGTCATTTTTTTCAAAATCGGGTTGAATTTTTTAAGCTCAAGTCTTTCAGGCGTGTTTTTTTTGTTCTTCGTGCTGATGTAGCGGCTCGTGCCTGGTTTACCGCTATTTTTGTGTTCTGTGCACTCTAGGATTACCTGCACCCTGCTTCCTTTCTTTGCCATGATCGTAATTTGAAAATTTGAAAATTGCCCGATTGTCCAATCGGGCCATCGCCCTAATAGGCCAATTATATTTTTACTCCTTCAGCTCTTAATTTCTTAACCACATTAAGCAAACCATTTTTGTTGATGGTGCGCAGTCCTTCTGAAGAAACCTTAAGCGTTATCCACTTATCTTCTTCTGCTATAAAAAATCGTTTTGTCTGCAAATTGGGCAAAAACCTGCGCTTGGTCTTAATGTTTGAGTGAGACACGCTGTTGCCGCTCCTCGGAACTTTACCCGTTACCTGACATACTCTCGCCATGATCGCTAAATTTAGGACGGCAAAGGTCGCAAAATCTAGCTAATTATCAAAAAGATTTAAATGTTTTTTTATGCCGATTTACTCAGAATGTGGATTGAGATGGGTTATTAGGCAATTTCATATCCCAAAATGTCCATTTATCAAGGCGTATGGCATTTATGCCCATTTACACGGATACCTCATGGCTGATCACTGTGCTAGAGCCGGCAGTTCCACAAGCTTTTTACAGTGATCCCCGCATCGTGAGCTAATTCCTATCAGCGATGGGAATTGCGCGTGTAAATAGGTATACTTGGTAATAATTATTTAATTTCCCGCTTTGTTTCACTTATCTACTTTGCAGCAAAGCGGATATAAATGGTAAATGAAGACATGAAGCGCAAAACGATTGTCCGGGATATTAGCTGGCTCTCATTCAATGGGCGAGTGTTACAGGAAGCAGCAGACATTTCAGTGCCACTAAAAGAAAGGATAAAATTTCTGGCCATTTTCTCCAATAACATGGATGAGTTTTTCCGTGTGCGCGTGGCAACCCTGAATCGTATGCGGGAATATGCCGGTAAATCAAAGATCAACATGCACATGGAACAGGATCCGGAAAGAATATTGAACGAGATTCAATCCATAGTGATCAGGCAGCAAGACGATTTCAACAATATTTGGGAAGACATCAGAATGGAACTGGAAAAAGAGAAAATCTTTCTGGTTACAGAAAAACAGCTGAACAAAGACCAGCAAAGATTTGTGGAATCGCATTTTGAAGAAGAAATGCGCTCCAATATTATTCCACTTATGGTTGAAAGCATCCCTCAGTTCCCCTATATCCGCGATAAATCCATCTATCTTGGGGTGGTCCTTTCAAGAAGAGACGGGAGCATGAAGAGAAAATATGCACTTATAGAGGTTCCCAGCCGAGTCCTGGGAAGGTTTGTAATTTTGCCTTCTCCAAATCCAACTGAGCATTATATCATTTTACTTGAAGATATCATCCGGTATAATCTTCGCGGTATTTTTTCATATTTCGGTTATGATAAATATGAATCATGGGTTTTTAAGCTAACGCGTGATGCTGAGATAGATATAGACAATGATGTGTCCACAACCCTGATTCAAAAAATTGAAAAGGGATTGAAGAACAGACGACGCGGCAAGCCCGTCCGGTTTGTGTACGACAAAGAAATGGATACAGGGCTGCTTGAATATATCATTAAAAGATTAAATCTCACCAAAAAAGGGAATCTTATTCCGGGCGGACGCATTCACAATTTCCGCCACTTTATGGATTTCCCTGACGTGTTCCCAAAAAAGGGCCAGAGAAAAAAACCGTTCACCCATCCAGCATTATTTAAAACCCCACGCGTTACAGATGTGGTTCTTGACAAAGATGTAATGCTGCATTTCCCATATCATTCATTCAACCCCGTTTTGGACATGCTTCGCGAAGCAGCAATTGATCCTAATGTTATTGCAATTAAAATCACCTGCTACCGGCTCGCTTCCAATTCAAAAGTCATCAACGCGCTGATCAACGCAGTGCGCAACGGCAAACAGGTTACTGCGATGATGGAACTTCGTGCCCGTTTTGAAGAAGAAGCAAACCTGGAATGGAAAGAGCGGCTCGAAGAAGAAGGGGTAAAAGTGCTTATTGGAATCCCCAATACCAAAGTGCACGCAAAAATGTGTTTGATAAAAAAAAGGATAAACAACCACACCATTCACTATGGGTTTGTAAGCACGGGCAATATGAATGAAAAAACGGCGATGATTTATGGAGACCATTGCCTGCTTACATCCAACCGGAATATCATGGCTGACGTGAACCGCATTTTCAATTTCCTTGAAGGAAAGAAAGATGCCATCTCACAGCTGAGAGCATGCAAAACGCTCATCCCCTGTCCGGTGTTGCTCCGCCGTGAATTGCTCAAAATGATAGGCAAAGAAATAAAAATTGCAAACAGCAAAAAAGCAGCATCCATTACTCTGAAAATGAATTCCATTTCAGACGAAGAATTAATTTACAAATTATATGATGCAGCAAGAGCAGGCGTTGAAATAAAACTAATTG
>DATMMJ010000696.1:0-5637 GCA_035569795.1 Puia sp.
ACCTACAAAGGTTCGACAATATTTTATCAGGATGGTTCATCCAGTTTTTGATTGCACTCATTACATCAAAGTCATCAAGAAGGCAAAATTTACCCATATGGTTTTCCATGAGGTGATGATCTAAAGAATGCAGAAGAAAAAAATCTAAAGGTGCCGAACCCGATGACAATTCATTTTTTTGAGCAATCAGTTCTTTTGCACGGGTAATGATATTAATCAGTATTTTTTCTGCACTCAAAACAGTCTTGTGCAGGTACACCTGCCAGTACATTAACCTGCGGGACACTAAAAATTTTTCGATAGAATAAATGGCTTTCTCTTCCACCATCAATTCACCATCATGAACCATGAGCATTTTGATAATCCGGTCGTAGCCAATAACCCCTTCTGAAACACCGGTAAAGAAACTATCACGTGTGAGGTAATCCATGCGGTCAACATCCAACTGCCCGGAAATTAACTGATGCAGGAATTTCTTATGGTATTTATTTGTAAAGATATTGATGGCAGTTTCCAGCTGCCCATTAAATTCTTCGTTCAATATTTTCATGATCAAAATAGATATAGCCTCATGACCAACATCCTTTATCAATATATTTTCGAGTGCGTGCGAGAACGGGCCATGGCCAATATCATGCAAGAGGATGGCTACTTTGGCGCCCAGTTCCTCTTCTGCAGTGATTTCAATGCCCTTATTTTTTAATTCACCGAGCGCATTGCACATTAAATGATAGGCACCAAGTGAGTGATGCAATCTTGTATGGACCGCACCAGGATAAACCAGATGTGCAAATGCCATTTGATGTATACGTCGCAATCGCTGATAGTAAGGGTGAGCAATGATCCGTAACAGCAAGGGATGGTCTATGGTGATAAAACCGTAAACCGGATCGTTGATTATTTTTCGTGTTTCAGTCACCATACCTGTTGTATATATTTGTTAAAACAGTTGAAAACAACAGGCAAATTTAGTAATGCAACACAGATAAATTAAATTTGAATGATTAATGCCAAATAGTTGTTGAGTTTGATAACAAGGCCTTTTATTGGGTGCAGCAATCCTTTTCTGGCAAACAGCAAATGCTGATTACAAAAACGTCTAAACTATTATCATGTCGCTGGGAAAAATACTTTGGGTTGATGATGAGATCGAAAGCCTTCAATCGCAGATTTTGTTTTTGGAAAATAAAGGATATATCGTGAGCGCAATGACCAATGGTTTTGATGCCATTGATTTTGTGAAGGACAACGTAGTTGATGTGGTGCTTTTGGATGAAACGATGCCAGGAATTACTGGTTTGGAGACGTTGGCTAAGATAAAGGAAATGAACCAGCAAGTGCCCGTTGTGCTGATCACAAAAAATGAAACAGAAAACCTGATGAATGAAGCTATCGGGAGTCAGATAACCGATTACCTGATCAAGCCAGTTAATCCCAATCAGGTTTTACTGAGCTTAAAGAAGATTATTGATAATAAACGGCTGGTCGCAGAAAAAACGACTACCGCTTACCAACAGCAGTTCCGCAATTTGTTTATGTCTTTGAACTCTAATCCTGATCATAAGGAATGGATGGACATTTATAAAAAATTAGTGTACTGGGAACTGGAAATGGAAAAAAGCGATAGCCCGGAAATGCGAGAAGTGCTGCAGGAGCAGAAAAAAGAAGCGAACACCGAATTCTTCAAATTTGTTTCAAGAAATTATGCGTCCTGGTTGAGCCCGAAGAATAATAATGTTCCAGTCCTTTCACATACCCTTTTTCAAGCGAAAGTATTTCCAAACATAGAAAAAGGGATACCTACCTTTTTTATTTTGCTAGACAACCTGCGCTTTGACCAGTGGAAAGCGATACAGCCCATTTTTGCAGAAAGTTTTCGCATACTCGAAGAAGATACTATATACAGCATACTGCCTACTGCCACACAATATTGCCGCAATGCGATTTTTGCCGGCTTGTTACCAGTTGATATTGAAAAGCAATTCCATCAGCAATGGAAAAATGATGACGAAGAAGGTGGTAAGAATCTGTTTGAAGAAGATTTTTTCAAAGCACAATTGAAAAGATTGAAGAAAGAAAATATAAAATTTTCTTATACTAAAGTTGTGAACCACCAGGCGGGGCAGGATCTTGTAAATAATATCCACAATCTGATGGGCAACGATCTCAATATCATTGTGTATAATTTTGTGGACATGCTCTCCCATGCGCGGACAGAAATGGAAGTTTTGAAAGAGCTTGCAAGCGATGAGATCAGTTATCGCAGCATCACTGCAAGCTGGTTTGAGCATTCCCCGTTGCACCAGGCGCTTAAAAAAATCGCTGACAAGAAAATTAATATTGTGCTTGCGACTGACCATGGCAGCGTGCGTGTTAAAACACCATACAAAGTGATCGGTGACAAGCAAACGACTACAAACCTTAGGTATAAGCATGGGCGCAATCTCAATTATGAGCCAAAAGAAGTACTAGCTTTCCGCGACCCGCGTGAGGCTGGATTGCCGGTGCCCACTGTCAACTCTTCCTTTATTTTTGCAAAAGGAGATGGGTTTCTTTGTTATCCAAACAATTATAATTATTACGCCAATTATTACAGGAACACTTTTCAACATGGAGGCGTAAGTATGGAGGAAATGATTGTGCCGGTTGTTAAAATGACGAGCAAGAGCTTCAACCCCTAAAGGAATGAAAACAGTCATGGGTATGTGGAAAATTTATCAGCCCGCAATCGGCAGATAGCTTTAGTTTCGCATTGGAAATACCAATTCTATCCGGTTTTTTAAAACCCCCTTTGGGGTTTGGGTTTATGAAATACACGCAAACAAATTTAGATAAAGTAGAAAAGATATTAGACGAAGCAGCATATATTGTGCGTTATGAAAGAGGCAATTTTCAAAGCGGATACTGCATCCTGGAGGCAAGAAAAGTAGTCGTGCTGAATAAATTTCTTGAATTGGAAGGCCGCATCACGACATTGATAGATATCATCCCGCAATTAAAAATTGACCCGGAATTATTTTCCCCTGAAACTAAAAAGATTTATGACGAAGTGGTGGCAAAATATGAAGCGCGGGATGTGAAAATTTGAAAATGTACCGACCTTCAAATTGCTAAGTGTAAAAAATATCTCTCGCATGAGAGTCCCGCATGGATAATTTGCAAATCCACAAATTTCCTTTTCTTATTTTTGCTTGTGATTTATCCTTCCTTAAAAATTACATTCCTCGGAACAGGCACCAGCAGCGGGGTGCCGATGATTGCATGTGATTGTGAAGTTTGTTCTTCCAAAGACAAAAAAGATAACAGGCTGCGGTCAAGCATTCTTATTGAATCTGCAAAAACAAAACTGGTTATTGATACTACTCCTGATTTTCGTTATCAGATGCTCCGTGCCCATGTTAAGCATTTGGATGCTGTTGTTTTCACACATCCACATAAAGACCATATCGCGGGCCTGGATGATGTGAAAGCATACAATTTTTTTTCAGGCATGCCAATGCAGCTGTTCGCCAATGAGATGTCGCAGGAAGTAATCATCCGCGAATTTCCGTATGCTTTTGCCGATACGCGCTATCCGGGGGCACCTGAAATAAAATTAAACACTATTGGGACAGACCCTTTCGTAGTGGGAGATATTCCCATAGTTCCAGTTTCTGTTTGGCATATGCAGATGCCCGTGCTTGGTTTTAGGTTTGGGAAATTTACCTACATCACCGATGCCAACCGGGTTGATGAAAGTGAGAAAGATAAGATTAAGGGAAGTGAGGTAATCGTACTGAACGCACTCAGAAAAGAAAAACATATCTCCCATTTTAATCTGGAGGAAGCCATTCATTTGGTCAATGAATTGCAGATACCCAAGGCTTATTTCACCCACATAAGCCACCAATTGGGCTTGCATACCAAAATAAATGATTCCCTTCCCCACCAGATGGAGTTGGCTTATGATGGATTAGAGTTAACCATTTAAACTTTCATCCCCTGGTCAAGTCTTACCCAAGGTTTATGGGCATGATCATTCATGCGATTAACAATTGCAAAACAAACTTGATGTTTTCGGCCGCGTATTTAAACAAAATTATGTTGTATGAAAAAATGGATGCTCACTTCAGCCCTTGCTTTTTTTATGTTCAGTGCCTCTTTTGCTCAAACTTATTTTGAATTGATGCCTTCAGCTGGGTACACATTTTCTGACAGGCAAAGTTTTTACAATGCTTACGGCAAAGTAGAGGGCAATCTAAATTACGGAGGCTCATTAATGTTTAACGTGAATCGATTGTTCGGTCTTGAATTTTTGTATAACCACATGGCCACTACGTCTGGCGCGTACCAATATGGTGATGCTACCCCACTGAGCCAAGCCAACCTGTCCATTGATTATTTTATGTTCGGTCCGGTGCAAACTTTTAATATTCCCGGCTCCCCGGTGAGGCCCTTTATCGGTGCGATGCTGGGCGCTTCTGTTTTTACTCCGGGACAGTTTGGCTCTGGCACGGACACTAAATTTACCTATGGACTGCAATTGGGCACAAATGTATACGTAACCCCACGATTCGGCTTTCGTTTTAAGGCTCAATTATTAGCTCCGGTCAGTGGGTCCGGTGAAGGGTACTATGTTGGCAACAGCAACAGCCCGGCGTATGCAGATATTTATCAGTTCAGCTTCAATGCCGGGCTTGTTGTTGGTTTGGGAAGGGTTTTGCCAGAATTGCGCCCCCGGCCGCGTGTACGCAGGCCAGTACGCAGGTACGCATACCCACCCTATCCCTATTATCATTAGGCGGTCAGAGAAAACAATTTGCTTTAACGTGGAGGTATAGTTGATCGTATGCTTATACGCTATTCATCTGATAATCTTATTTTTCTCCTTCTTCAGTCTTGCAAAGGGCACTTCCATTTAATCCTGCTGTAATTCCACCATCACCAACTTTACCCAACAAAAAAAAATAAAAATATTTTTGATTTTTATTTCACTTTAATTATTTTGCATTGCCTTTTTTGCCATCTACAATCTGCCCCTATGTGAGTTTGGTCTATCTTTTTTATTACCATTTTTTTATCGTTCTCTAAGTATTTTTTTTGAAACTATTTGATTAGGTCAACTTGTTCTTAAAGAAATTACTGCTATGTGGAATCTAATTGAGGAAAGCTCAATGATTGATAATATCTTCATCGGGAAGCTTATTGCGCAATCCCCACAAGGTGAAGACAGGTACGTAGTAAAATCAATCCAGTTTGACGGCTATGTCCTGGCAATCCATTCCAATGGGAAAAAAGAGATAAAGTTTTTTCCTGTAAAAGAGCTTATTGAAGGCAAATGGTGGGTAGACGTATAAAAACCTGCTTATTGTTATCGGGCGAAATCAGCGGTTTCCCCTTTTTATCCGTAATTCCAAAACTTTCCTGGAATAAGACTTTTCTATTCCTTTGATATTCTTTTATCAATCGCTTTTGTTTTCTTTTCCGAAGCCGCTGCATTGTGCATTTTGCCGGATATTAATTTCCATTGACCTTTCCGGTGCTTCAAACAGTTAGCTTTAAATAGAAGCCTCTTGGTAACTAATGTCAACGATTTGTTCTTTGGTCTTACATCGTAATGCCCCGGGGCAACTAACAACTGTTAGCTTTTTTCAGAAT
>DATMMJ010000697.1:0-2764 GCA_035569795.1 Puia sp.
TGAGTATGATTGTGGCAATATTAGTAATGCCCTTTTTCAATCAATTAACAGATAAACAACTGCAGGCAGGTTCATTATTCTCTTTGCCTTTTATTTTGTTTTCTCTTTTTATTGTTGCGTGTGTAGGCCTTTTGGCAGGAAGTTATCCTGCATTGATTCTAACAGGATTTCAACCGGTAAAAGTCTTGAAAGGATCATTTAAGAATACCGGTTCCGGCCAATGGCTGAGAAAATCATTGATCGTATTTCAATTTGCTATTTCTGTTTTTCTGATCGTTTCCACATTTATAATCCAAAAGCAGCTTTATTATATTCAGCATAAAAAATTAGGCTATGACCGAGAGCATGTCCTGGTGCTTCCCATGGATAATAAAATGCTTGCCAGCCTTCCGCTGATCAAGCAACAATTTAAAACTGATCCCGATATCATTAGCGTATCGCGTTGTGTCAGGTCGCCGGTGGAAGGCGGAGGCGGATACAATATGCGGTCCTCTGTGATGCCTGAAAATAGCCAGATAGCAGTTATAGCCAATCCTGTGGATGAAGATTATATTAGGACCACAGGCTTGCAGATTATCGCTGGAACCGATCTTACTGAACAGGATATCAAAGATGTATCTGCTGATGATCAGAAGGAGAAACTATATCATTTTATTCTGAACGAATCTGCTGCAAGGCAATTGGGATGGGCACCACAGGAAGCAGTTGGGAAAAAAATGTTTTTAGATAATTCGCGCCCTGGTTATGCGAAAGCAGTTGTAAAAGATTTTCATTTTGAATCACTCCACAATGCCATAAGGCCTTTTGTGCTGTTCCCGGAATTGCGTGCCAGGGAATTGCTGGTAAAACTAAGCGGCCATAATCTTCCGCAATCCATTGCTTTCCTACAGTCAAAATGGAAAACACTCATTCCTGACCGCCCTTTTGAATATCGTTTTATGGATGATGATTATAATAAGCTCTACAGTGCAGAGCTTCGCCTGGCTAAAGTGATGAACCTCTTCGCGATGATTGCAATTGTGCTTGCATGTCTTGGATTGCTTGGGTTATCATCCTACGGCGCGCAACAACGGTTCAAAGAAATCGGCATACGAAAGGTATTAGGTGCTTCTGTGAGCAATGTTGTTATTGCTTTAACCAAAGATTTTATCTGGCTTGCCATAGTCGCTATTTTTATTGCATTTCCTGTTTCGTGGTGGGCAATGACAAAATGGCTGCAGGATTTCACATACAAAACCGATATGAGCTGGGGCATTTATTTTGCGGCAGGCGCCATCACTATATTGCTCGCAGTGGTGACGGTAAGCATTCATTCAATCAAAGCAGCAGTTGCAAACCCGGTGAAGAGCTTGAGAACAGAATAATGTGCAAATGAAAGAATGTGCCAATTAGCAAATATGAAAATGGCTCAATGTGAAAATGAAGCCTGGGCATTTACTCCCGGCAAACCTCTGGAAGCTCACGCCTCTTGGCTCAGACCTTTAAACAGCAGTAATGGGTAACCGATAAAAAGAAATCATAAGGGCATGTTTAAAAATTTTTTCAAAACTACACTCCGCAATCTGTGGAAAAATAATACCTACAGCTTTCTCAACATTTTAGGTTTGGCGATTGGTATTGCCTCGGCGGGGTTAATTTTTTTGTGGGTAGAAGGTGAGATGACTTTTGATAATGTACATGCGAAAAAGAACAGATTGTATGAACTGGAAGTGAATATGACTTATGGCGGTAATAATTTCACAATGGTTTCAACGCCGCGTCCGATGGGAACTGCGATGAAAGCCGAAATTCCAGGCATTGCAAATACAGCGCGATATTCAATTTGGGACAATCGGTTGCTTTTTAGTTTTAACAATAAATCTTTATATGCCGGGGGGCGTTATACCGATGCGTCTCTATTCAACATGTTCACATTTAATTTTGTTCAAGGCAATGCAAAAAACCCTTTTCCTCAATTGTATGCATTGGTGATCACTGAAAGTACAGCGAAGAAATTCTTCGGTGAAGAAAAAAATGTTATAGGAAAAAAAGTGCGGATAGACAATGCACAGGATTATGTGGTAAGCGGAGTCATAAAAGATATGTCAGAAAATTCAACATTGCAATTCGAGTGGCTTGCTCCGTGGGAAATTACAGATGAAAAAGAATTGGCAAGCGGGGTAGATAGCAACCGGGACGAGACAGATTGGGGAAGTTATGGGCCGTTTACGTTTGTGGAGTTAGACAAGAGCGCAAACATAGCAGCCATCAACAGTCAACTAAAAAATTTTATTCATCGGAAGGCGGCAGACCAAAAAACCACAACATTTTTATTCCCAATGAAAGACTGGCGGCTTTATGATGAATTTGCGAATGGAAAACAAACGGGCGGCGGGCGCATCAAACAAGTACGTATGCTTTCTGCCATTGCATGGATCATTTTGTTTATTGCCTGCATAAATTTTATGAATCTTGCAACTGCTAACAGTCAAAAACGCGCAAGAGAAGTTGGCGTGCGCAAAGTGCTGGGAGCAGGAAAAAACGGATTGGTCATTCAATTCATCAGCGAAGCTTTGTTCATGTCATTACTTGCAAGTGTTGGGGCAATTATTATTATCATTTTTGCATTGCCTGCATTCAATCTGCTGATGGGAAAAAATCTTTCGATGGGTTTGAGCAATCCGCTCCATGTAACTGCTCTGCTTATTATTGCGGTTATCTGTGGATTGGTAGCAGGCAGTTATCCATCACTCTATTTATCATCATTCAATCCTGCACTTGTTTT
>DATMMJ010000698.1:0-2804 GCA_035569795.1 Puia sp.
TACTTATACGCATCTACCCCGCCCAGTTTGTGCGGGGTTTTTTATTGAAGGAAATTTCCCTAAAACTTCTAGGTTGCCCGCATTTTAATTGTAAGGTGCCCTTTGGAATTGTAATCTGGTTTGACCTCGATATTCGCCTGACAGGTAATTCGGGGTACTCTGAAGCATTAAATGGAGGTTCCCCGCATCAACTCAAAAAAATAGCTATTCAATAAAATGAATAGGCCTTGTAATTTCGCCTGCGTTCATTTTTGAATAAGTTCTTAAAAGCATTTTGACGGCATTTTTTCCGTGTTCACCAAGGGAAATAGAATAATTGTTCACGTACAAATCAATGTGCTGGCGCATAACAATTTCATCCATTTCCTGGGAATGTTGTTTCACAAAGGGGGAAAGGACAGGATAATGCTTAAAAGCATACCCAACACTTTTCTTGATCAACTCATTTACCTGTTGCTGAATCATGATATCGAACCCCTTTTTAATTACAATACCTCCTAACGGAATCGGACCACCGGTCTCCTTTTCCCAAAAATCACCGAGGTCAACGAGTTTTATTAAGCCTTTTTGCAGATAAGTAAAGCGGTTTTCATGGATTATAACTCCAGCGTCCACTTCACCACCTAATACGGCTTGCTCTATATCAGAAAAAATCATGAAGCGTTTTTTGGTAGCTTGGGGAAACGCGAGAGAGAAAAGCAGATGTGCAGTAGTATTTTTGCCTGGAATGGCGACAGAGCATTCGTTAATATCGATTACATCCATTTGCTTTTTTGAAATCAGCAAAGGTCCAACTCCCTTGCCCAAAGCCCCTCCTGAGTCCAATAAATTATAGTCATTCAAAACTAAAGGCAGTGCACCATAGCTGATCTTGGTAATATCTAGCTTGCCTTGCAATGCCCATTGGTTAAGGGTTTGCACGTCTTCCAGTACCACCTCAAAATCGAATCCTTCGGTACTCAATTTCCTATTTACCAGCGCGTCAAAAATAAATGTGTCATTTGGGCAAGGGCTAAAGCCTAAACTAAATCTCATCGTGTTCAGCAATTTTTTCTATAAATGATATGATTTTTTCATTAAGCGCTTTTACGGATTTTTTCAATTCCCATTTTGTTTTATCCCTTTCTCCAACATAGTTTGAGATAGAACGGACTTGCAGGAAAGGTATTTTTTGCAGCAAACACACGTAGTGGAGTGCCGCTCCTTCCATGCTCTCAACAGCAGGCCCGCCATTTTGTTTGTACCATTTTATTTTTTTGGCGTCAGTTGTTATTTCATTCACCGTAATGGCACGTACATTTTCAGTTATTATCATATTTAATAAGCCTTTGTGGGGATTATGGAGCGATCCATTTGTAAAAGGATATGCATCCTTATCACTTAGTCCTAAATCGAATATATTCTTAAACTTATTGTCTTCCATTACACCAAGATCAGCAAACCTATCTTCGTTTACTAAAAAAGTACTGCCAAGCTCGTGGTTGGTAAAGCAGCCAGCAATGCCAGCCTGTACAATCAATTCAGGCGGCGTTTTATAAATTTGTTTTGTCAGAAAATAAGTTGTTGCCGTGGAGCCAATGCCTGTGATTAAAACCGAAATTTCCTGTGAATGAACTTTATATTTGCAGGATTGCAAAATGTCAATCGTAGGCTGAATTTCAAAGTCGGTGGCAGACACAAGTAGTATTTTCATTTTGCAAATATCGGTATCATCCGCATTCCTGGGTTATGCCGTACCTTTGCGAAAAATTTTTGCATGGTGTATTTGACGCGCATAGAACATTTTAATGCAGCGCATAAATTGTACAATGAAGCGTGGAGCCGTGAAAAGAATGAAGCGGTTTTTGGAAAATGTGCCAATGAGAACTGGCATGGCCACAATTACGAGTTGTATGTTACTATAAAAGGGATACCAAACGTTGAGACCGGTTTTTTGTATGATGTGAAGAAACTGAGCAGTATAGTCAACGCAGCTGTTATTGAAAAATTGGATCATAAGAACCTGAACATTGATGTTCCTTTCATGAAAGACAAGTTGTGCTCCACCGAAAACCTTGCCATTGCCATCTGGCAGCAGATTGCAATGAATTTGCCCGAGAACGTTCATTTGCATTGCGTTAAGCTGTATGAAACGCCAAGGATTTTTGTTGAATATTTTGGAGGTTAATTTTAAATCAAAGGCTAACCAGAACAGTACAAATTAGAAAAATAATTTTTAAGGCGTATTAATAGTTGACATTGTATGAGTAGAGTATCTGTTTTCAGAAGAGAACATTTTAATGCAGCGCACCGGTTATTCAACCCTGCGTGGGATGACAAAAAAAATGATGCGGTATTTGGCAAATGCAATAATCCGAACTATCACGGGCATAACTATGAACTGGAAGTCAAAATAAGTGGTGAGCCCGATCGGGAAACGGGATACGTCATTGATCTCAAAAAACTTTCTGATATAATCTCAGAAAATGTGCTTGAAAAATTTGATCATAAAAATCTGAACCTTGACACAGGCTATTTTGTTAATCTCAATCCGACTGCTGAGAACATAGCTATTGTGATTTATGAAATATTGAGGAAGAAAATCGATCCGGCGCTTGATTTGAAAATTCGGTTATACGAGACAGATAGGAATTATGTAGAATATCCTGCTTAACCAGGATTTTGAGCTGATTTTTCTTGGTAACCTGATTTTAACCAATACCGTAAGATTTGATGATTCGAGAATCAGTAAATAAGGTTAGCATCGTGGCGCAGACAAATGCTAAATGGAACTATAAGACCTAATACCAAAAAATAACTTAAAA
>DATMMJ010000699.1:0-5748 GCA_035569795.1 Puia sp.
GCCATCTGGTCTGACGTCGAAGCGGCGAGTGACGTATGCCGGAGCACCATCCTTAAAATAGATTAATGCATTTGCCGCAGCATCTATATCGTATAGCTGCTCTGCGATCTGCATGGTCAGGTGCTCATTCTCCGGTGCGTGGGATGTTTCGGTGATTTGTGATGACGGTGGGACGGGCTTTAAGATATATTGGCCGCCTTTGTCAGTCAATACCAATTCCTTTTTTTCCAGCCTGAGCGAGTACTTTAGTTGCACACCTGAAATAGATAGCCGTTTTGTCTTTTCCTGGTAAGCAGTGAGGTTATCTGCTTTCGGTTCTTCAAATGGCAATACATGGCTCACCCTTGCCCCGTTAAATAGTTTCTTTCGGCAGGTAAGGCAGTAGCCCTCAACATTTTTTTTATAGCAGCCCATGCAGATCATATCATTCATTCATTTCTTTTATCGTGATCGCACCTATTGTATCTTCCCCTGCTGTTTTGAGCAAGCGGGTAAAGTCATCATTCTCGTCAATCCGGAGCAGCCGGCACTGGATATCCTTATTGATGCCTTCGGCCAATAGACCAAAAAAGAAAGGAAATAGAACCTTGCTTTGATGCTCTTTTTTTGTTTTTGAAAGACTTAAGCTGATAGAGGGCATTGAAGCATCTGCCAGATATGCATCTTCATATGTGAACCGATAGTCATCAGCGGCTGCTTTTTCTAAAAGCCCCGCAACAGTCCCATTGTTATATACGACCGCATTTGCCATCAATTAGCATTTTTTACCAGCAATTTGAGCTCCATGCCCAGCACGTTTGCAAGCTTTTCCAGGGTATCCACGGAAGGATTGCCTTTGCCGGATTCTACCAAATGGATTGTTCTAGCAGTTATACTGCTCATCTCTGCCAGGTCTTCTTGCCTCAGCCCAAGGAACTCTCGCCTGAATCGTATCGCATTACCAATTTCCTGTACATTCATCGGAATTATATTGCTGATATATTGTAAAAGTAGTCATAATTTACAAAATACTCAAATAATCAGAATTATATTTCTTATATAGTGAATTAGATGTCAAATAAATGCTGTCTTGCATTCGTTTCAGAAATATACTTCTGTTTCCATGACGAATACTCAATGTTTTTCTAAGATATTTGTGGTACACAAAGAAAACTGACAAAAATTTGTGTTTATTATCACCTACGAAGCTTTTGACCTACCTGCATCCTTAATGAAGTTGAACATGGATATGGGTTATATGAATTCAATCCTGATAAGTGATAAAGACGAAAGTGGATTAAATTAAGTCATCAATAGCGCCTTTTAATCTTTATTTTAGATTGTCTCTACCTTTGACCATAATATTACAATAATTTATATAGAGCAGTCAATCCCTCCCCTATTTCCCGTTTTTATTTATGGTCCGCTTTACGAATAGAAATTATCCAATCGCTCACGTGCGTGCGCATAATATTTATTTTTAAAAGATCAAATTAACCAGACCTCAAACGCCAACTCTTGTGCTTCTTCTCTCCAGAAGAATAGTATCTCTCCAAACGCCATTCATCTGACCTATTTTTTCTCGTTTTCCGATAATTCTAAATCCAGTTGATTCATGAAGCTTGATGCTTGCAGTATTTTCTGGAAAAATACCAGCTTGCAATGTCCAAAAATTATTAAGTTCACTTTCTCTTATCAGTTCGTTCAATAATGCCTTTCCCACTCCTTTGCCTCTTGCAGATTCATCAACATAAACACTCACTTCTCCTACCCCTGCATAAACGCATCTCCCAGAAACTGCGGTCAATGCAGCCCATCCAAATACTTTACCATTATCTGCAGCAACCAACCTGCAGGTTTTTACATGTGCCTTATCCCATTCCCCCCAAGGCGGAGCAAAAGTTTGAAAAGTTGCGTGGCCGGTTGCAATCCCATATTCATAAATCGCTTTTACAGAAGGCCAATGGCCATGATTCATTTTGATTATTTCCATAACAATTACTTATTAAAATCCCCGTCGCAACATTTCTGCATACTCGTTTGGCAACGGGCTATCTTCAATGGCTTTTGCGGCTTTTTCAATATCATAGTCAAAGCGGATAAATTCTGGGCTAACTGTTTCTTTATTTTCAATGCCGGAATTTTCATTTATCGTTAGCATGACATAACATCCTTTTGGATTGTTGTCTTTTGGTTTTCCCACTGAGCCGATATTGATTGCGTGCCGATAATGGTTTTTATTTTCTGCTAGCGAATTTAAAAGCCTGTGATACGGTTTGTGCGTATGCCCGAAACACATGATATCTGCATCTGCCTGTTCCATTATCCTTAGCAAACTTTTCTCATCTCTGTCTTCAAATAAATATTCATTGATTCTACGGGGGCTTCCATGCACCAAAAGCAAATTTAATTTATCGTTATTCAATTGAAATTCCACTTTGATGTGTGCAGGCAATGTCCGTAAATATTTTCTTTCATCAACCTTCATAATTGAATTCGTGAAAGAAATAGAAATCTTGCCCATATTTTTTTCCGTTTCGGTTTTATAAGCGCATCCGCAATCATCGCTTGTCCTTCCTATGCCAAAATCATAATTGCCGGCGATAGTTGGGATTTGTCGCTTGCGGATTTCATTGATGACCTCATTCGCCCAAATATTGTAACCTACTAAATCTCCGAGGCAATAAACAGTGTCAGGTTTCTTTTTCTCAATGTCTGCGAGCACTGATTCAAGCGCAGGAAGGTTGGAATGTATGTCAGAAAATAATGCGATCCTCATATTATATTACATTTGAAACATTAAAAACATTTAAAAAGATCATCTTTTCATCACCATTTAATTATTGCTGCTTTTCTTCTACATAACACGTTGAATGAACACGCTACTCATCTTTAAAGACCCTAAAGACAAATACTGAAGTTATGGCTCCCGTGATCGGTGCCAAAACATAAATCCATAGAGACTGCAAATGTCCGCTAATCAATGCGGGGCTTATGGAACGAGCAGGGTTCATTGATGCGCCACAAATTGGGCCAGCAAAAAGCGCTTCCAATCCAACCGTACCTCCGATTGCCAAAGCAGGAACTAAAAGAGATTGATTTTTTTTATGTGTGCTTGTCAAAATAACAAGCATCAATAGAAAGGTAAGGATGAATTCCAAAATGAAAGATTGCATTTCAGTACCATTTGGGACTGTAGCTCCTAGAAATTCGTTGGCAGGAAACAGATATTTAAGAATACTACTTGCTAGGCAGGCTCCTCCCAGTTGTGCAAAAATGTAAGGGATAATATTTTTCCGTTGAAAAAGCTTCGCGATGCTTAAGGCAATGGTGACAGCAGGGTTAATATGTGCACCTGAAAAATGGCCAAGTGATAAAATCATTGCCATCACAATCAATCCAAACGTTACTGCAATCCCGAGTTGGGTTACTGCTCCCCCTGATTGTTGATTTATTACTATTGCGCCTGTGCCGCAAAACACCAGAGCAAAGGTTCCTAAAAATTCACCTGTCAATCTTTTCAGCATAGAATTATCTTGAGCAACATCCCGGTTCGCAACAATCTACAGCAGATTTTTCAGCAAATACAGTGATACTAAAAATGCCAGTTCCTGAATTTTTGAATAGCTCAATTTCAGCTGTAGATAAATAAGGACTCAAAATATCATCTGGTACTACTATGGCCTTTTCTTTTTGGATCGTTATATTTTTAAAGCCATTCACTGCTATCAGTTCCAAGTAAGATTGTTTTTGGATAGCTCCGGAAACACAGCCAGAGTACATCTCTGCGGTCTTGCGGATTTTTTCGGGAAGCTCCCCAACCAAAACAATATCGGAAATACTGAAATGACCGCCGGGCTTTAATGCCCGGAATATTTCTTTGAACACGCCTTCCTTATTTGGAACAAGGTTCAAAACGCAATTGCTTACCACCACATCAGCAATGCTTGATGTTACCGGCATTTTTTCGACGTCGCCTTGCCTGAACTCTACATTGTGAAAGCCCAATTTATCCGCATTGCTCCTTGCTTTATCAATCATTGCAGGCGTGAAATCAATGCCAATCACTTTACCGGTCTCGCCCGTTTCAGACCTGGCGATAAAACAATCATTGCCTGCTCCTGACCCAAGGTCGATCACAACATCGCCCTTCCTGATCTTAGCGAACTGGGTTGGCAATCCGCATCCCAAACCCAGGTCTGCATCAGGGTTGTAGCCTTTTAAAGAGGTATAATCCTCACTCATGATATTATATACTTCGTCAGAGCAGCAGCTTGAGCCACAACAGGAAGACTGGTTTGATTCTTTATCCTGCAATGCAATCTCGCTGTATTTCTGCCTGACAATTTCTTTTAGTTCATTTTCTGAAGTTGTCATTTTTATATTTTTAAAATGAAAAATTATACCCAGAACATCACCTCTTTTGCTTGGCTAATAAATGCTAAGACTTTTTGCTCAATTGCGTCTCTCACCTTCGCTGTCTTTTCTAAAACTTCCTCTTTGCTCCCGGCGAAAGCCGATGGGTCTGAAAATGACCATGCTATCCTTTTCACGTGCCCTGGGAAAATGGGACAGCTCTGTTCTGCTTCATGACAAACAGTAATGACCGCATTAAACAATTTTCCTTTACGAAATAAATCAAATACACCTTGAGTAGAATTATTGCTCACGTCAATTCCGACCTGATTCATAACTTCAACTACACTCAGGTTTAGTTTACCGGCCTCAAGGCCTGCGCTCTCGGCTTCGAAATATTCGCTGCCGTATTTTTTTAGGAACGCCTCTGCCATCTGGCTTCTTGCTGAGTTATGGATACACACGAAGAGTATCCTGTGCTTTGCGTCTGACATATTCAATCGTTTAATTGTTTTATTGCAATAATGCGATGATGTGTAGCAAAAAAAATCAGCAACAATTATCCTTGCTCTCAAATACAATAAAAAAATTTTCCATGTCTTTTCTGTACTGCTTCCATACCTTCTGGTCAATACAATAGCATACGCTTGTCCCTTCGATAGTCCCCTTTATCAATCCTGCATTCTTAAGTTCTTTCAGATGTTGTGAAATGGTCGGTTGTGCAAGCCCAAGCTCATCAACCAGATCGCCACAAATGCACGCATTTGATTTTACCAATTGCTGGATGATGGCAATGCGTGCCGGATGCGCCAATGCTTTCATCATTACAGCAAGCTTGTTCTGCTTTTCCGAGAATATTTCCGTTTTTGTGAGTCCCATTAATCGCAATATTACAATTAATAACCAATAAAAAAAATAAATCTAAGGCTGCATTTAGAGATGGCAATCCCAGATAGATAGGATAGGCAAAGAAAATTCATCAAATAACATATTACGCTTATCACAAAAGATTAGCATCTGAATTCTTTATTAGCTATATTGAGGTTAATGAAGCTTTCTGCAGTCATATTTATTTTGCCGCTGGCATTTCTGTTGATACAGCCGGTCCTGAATACTCAGCAGCGTGTTGACCAAATGCCGAGTTGCTCAAAGATGAATTGTCACAAAAAAAATCAGAAGCCAAATAAAAATGAGAAATGCGAGAACAATGGATGCAACCCTTTTATGGTTTGCGCTTATGGAAATTTCTTTACCAATGATAACAGCATTTATAGCATCACTGTATATGGGATAAGGAAAGGGAAAATTGTGACTGCGAACGACAATCGATTATCTACCTGTTTATCAGATTGCTGGCATCCTCCCGAATGCTTTTTTGTCTGAAGAATTCCAACAATAATTTTAGAAATTTTA
>DATMMJ010000700.1:0-2648 GCA_035569795.1 Puia sp.
GAAAATGGGCTGCCCACTCCAAATATCGCGGCAGCCACTGACACTTCTGTCTGGGGAAAAGTGCCTTTAAATTCAACACAGGTAACTAACGCATTCAGCAACAATCCTGCCGATAGACCTTACCAGGATGTTGGTTTTGACGGGCTGAACGATGACAGCGAAAGGGTCCAGTTTAGCAGCTATTTAAGTCAGCTTGCATTAATCGCAAACCCGTCTTATGTTCAGACTGCAACCTCAGATCCTTCAGGTGATAACTTTTTAAACTACCGCGACGCGAGCTATGACGCTTCAAGAACGGATATTCTTGGCCGTTATAAGAATATCAATAGTCCCCAGGGCAACTCGCCTGTTGCAACAACAGGCCAACAGTTTGTTTCTGCCTTCACGCAGTATCCTGATGAAGAAGACCTGGATCATGATAACACGCTGAACACTCTGGAACAATATTTCGAATACCAGATCAAGTTGGCGCCGACAAGTTTTACTGTTGGACAAAATTTTGTCACAGACAGCGTGTCATTTACTGCAAGCGGCGGCACGGTGCAGCAAAAATGGTATCAGTTCAGGGTGCCAATTAATGCCTATTCTAAAAACGTGGGCAATATGCCCGATTTTAAATCCATCCGCTTCGTCCGGATGTTCTTCAATGGTTTTTCTGATACTGTTCCCATAGTTTGTCGTTTTGCAGAATTGCAATTGATAAGGGATTCATGGAGAAGCTTTAGTTATGTGCTGGATACGACCGGCGCCTATACTGTGCTGCCTGTGGCGAACCCAACTACTTTTAATGTAACTGCCGTGAATTTAGAGCAAAATAGTTCCCGCTCTCCAATAAACTATGTGATCCCTCCAGGCATCTTGAGGCAACAACAACTCAGCACCAATAACGTGAATCTTCTGTTGAATGAGCAATCATTGAGTATTCAGGTTTGTAATCTCGCGCAAGGGGATGCAAGAGGTGTGTACAAAACAGTAAACCTCGATCTTCGCAGATATGGAAAAATGGATATGTTCATTCATGCAGAATCTGCTGGTGGCTCTAACAATAGTTTCAATAATAATGATTTGTATGGCATCGTCCGTATAGGTAGCGATTTCATCACCAACTTTTATGAGGTCAAAATCCCTTTGGCAAAAAGTAATTGGTATGATGAATCTATTACAAATGTTTGGCCTGATTCAAACGTCCTGGGCCTGGCACTTTCGCGACTGATAAAGCTGAAAGAGGACCGCAATAATCTAGTGCCCTCCTCTCAATATTATACGGAAACGGATCCCGGAGGCAAGGAGTATTCCATAATCGGCAACCCAAATCTCGGTCAGATTCAGGCAATATTTCTGGGCGTAAGGAATGTTAATCAAGTCACCCCTGTTTGTGCCGAATTATGGTTTGATGAATTGCGCTTGAGTGATATCAATGATCAGGGGGGGTGGGCTGCTCTTGGGAGGGTGGATGTGAAGCTGGCCGACCTGGGTACTATGAATTTTTCGGGATCATACAAGTCTGTTGGATTTGGCAGCATTGACCAACACATTAATGAAAGATCCCTGGATGACATATTGCAATTAAATGGAGCGGCGAGCCTGGAATTGGGAAAGCTATTGCCAAAGAAAGCAGCGATTTCCATACCTACTTATGCGAGCATTACAACAACGACCGACATGCCTCAATATGATCCTTTTGACCTGGACATAAAACTAAAGGACAAGTTAAAGAACGCTCCACAAAAGCAACGTGATTCGATAAAAAACCAAGCTGTGGATGCCACAACCATAACGACCCTTAATTTCACTAATATCAGAAAATTGAACCTGTCAAATAAAAAATTAAAACTATGGAGCCTTGAAAATTTAGACTTTAGCTATTCTTACACTAACTATGAGCATCATAATCCCCTTGCGGTGGAGGATCAGTTGCTGACTTACAAAGGTGGGCTGGGATATAATTACAGTGTGCCCCACAAGCCATGGGAGCCGTTCAAAAAGCGTATCAAATCAAAATCGCTCTGGTACGCACTGATAAAAGATTTCAACTTAAATCCATTGCCTTCCGTGCTCGGATTCCGGGAAGATGCAAACAGGCAGTTTGGAGCTTACCGGTCGCGCAATATTGGGTCTGATTTTTTGCTTCCTGAAACCTATAATAAGTTTTTTAACATAAGAAGAAGCTACGTTTTGCGATGGGACCTTACGCGTTCTTTAAATATTGATTTTTCCGCGATTAATAATTCTGTAGTGGATGAAGACAGTGGGCGCCTTGATAAAACCGGAAGAAAAAATATGTGGAGTAATTTCTGGAAAGGTGGCAGGAATGTTTTTTATCAACAAACCACAAATATTTCTTACACACTCCCGACAAATAAGTTGCCCGCTTTAGATTGGACAACAATTCGAGTTGGCTATGCCGCAACTTATAGCTGGACTGCAGCCTCGCTTCTGGCTGTAACGCTTGGAAACACGTTGCAGAACTCACAATCAAAAAACCTAACCGGTGAGCTTGACTTTACCAAATTGTACAGCAAGTCAAAATGGCTTCGGGCAATTGACATGCAACCCAAAGGAAATGCGCAAGCAGTCCAAAATAGGAACGTGCAAGCCAACCCAAGAATCAAACAGGATACTTCCCGAAATAAAAGCCAGCAACTTAA
>DATMMJ010000701.1:0-4742 GCA_035569795.1 Puia sp.
GATAGGGCTTGCCCCGACATCAAGAACTTTAAACCAGTAATCGCATTTAACAAAAATCGAAAAGGAATTTTCCAAACCAGTTCAACCCAAGTCATGTTTTTAGCCAGCATGATGAGGTTGTTTCTGAAATTCAGAAAGATCTTTTGGCTGCTGTCTTTATGTAATGTGCCTGCCCCAACATGAAAAACTTTCGATTTCGGGCATGCATAGACGCTGTAGCCCGCTAGTTGCAGTCTCCAGCAGAAATCGATCTCTTCCATGTGCGCAAAAAAATAATTGTCCAGGCCATTCAATTGATAAAACACAGCTGCCCTTACAAACATTGCTGCCCCGCTTGCCCAGAAAATGGGCGCTGCACTATCATATTGCCCTTCGTCGTTTTCACAAGTGTCAAAAACCCTTCCTCTTGCAAATGGGTAACCTAAATAGTCCATCCAGCCTCCGGCTGCCCCGGCGTATTCAAACTTATCTCTTTGGTTGTAAGAGAGGATTTTCGGCTGTGCGGCACCAATTGTTTTTTCGGACTCCAATAATTCGATAACAGGCTCAATCCAACCCGGGGTTACCTCAACATCTGAATTCAACATAACATAATAATCTCCTTCAACCAGCTTCAATGCCTCATTATAACCTTTCGCAAAACCGTAATTTTCTTTCAAGGAAATAATTCTAACCTGAGGGAACTGCTGTCGAAGAAATTGGACTGAGTCGTCCGTAGAGCTATTGTCTGCCACAATCACTTCTTTATTAGCATACGTGCTTTCCAAAAC
Source organism: Puia sp. (assembly GCA_035569795.1). Classification (GTDB taxonomy): domain Bacteria; phylum Bacteroidota; class Bacteroidia; order Chitinophagales; family Chitinophagaceae; genus Puia. The sequence continues at coordinate 771 of DATMMJ010000701.1, forward strand.
TGATGGCAGGAATTGCTGCAAAAAATTGCGGCCATTCCAGTTCAGAATAACTATTGCTACTTTTGGAGACACTATAGTTTGAAATAAATTATTTTTCAAAAATAAGTGATGTGATGCATAAGCAGTCTAAATATTGGGGCCGAAACCGAGAAGTGTCGAAATTTGAATCCTTCTATGGCATTTGTTTAATTGGCCTCGGGAAATTATTTTATACATTCGGTTCATGATTCAGCCGTTGCTTAACTGGAGATCTCTTATTACCATTGTCGCAATTGGCATTGTGACAGGGACAATTTTCTATTCCCAATACCTTGGAAAAAAAATCGCAAGCGAGGAAAGACAAAAAGTGGAGCAATGGGTTGCAGCAAGCAAAGCCATACTCAACAGCCCTGACCTTACCTTACCAAACCTTATCCGCAATGAGCAACAATCCATTCCGATCATTGAAACAAATGAAAAAGACAGCATCAGTGGCTCTGTGAACCTTGATTCAGCAAGAGCAGTGAACGATAAAAATTATCTCTATGAAAAACTAAAAGATTTCAAAAACGAGCACCTGCCGATTGAGATCAAATTATCCGACACACCTTATACAGCCAACAGGTATTATTACGGTCACACTACATTGTTAGAAGAAGTACGTTACTACCCTTTGGTGCAATTATTCCTCGTCGCGTTGTTTCTATTCTTTACTATTTATTCCATCACCATCCGCAACAAAGCAACGCAAAACCAGCTATGGGCGGGCATGGCAAAGGAAACAGCGCATCAGCTCGGAACACCGGTTTCTTCACTGGAAGGATGGGTGGAGATGCTGAAAGAAAGCAAAACCGACCCCAAGACGGTCAGTGAGATACAAAAAGATGTGGACAGGTTGAAACTTGTATCTGACCGTTTTGGAAAAATCGGCAGTAAGCCAAAGCTGGAAGAAAAAGACATCGTTGCCCAGGTGCAGATCATGGTAGACTATATTAAAAAAAGAGCCACCGGCAAAGTACATTTTGCTGTCAATACGCATGGTAACCCCGAAGTGATGGCAATGATATCGCCCCCCTTATTTGACTGGGTGATTGAAAACCTCCTAAAAAATGCGTTGGATGCGATGGAAGGCAAAGGCAATATCCAGATTGATATTTTACTGCAGGAAAAAGAAATTCTAATTGATATAACTGACACGGGCAAGGGCATCGCCAAATATAACATGCAAAAAGTTTTCAAGCCGGGGTTCACAACAAAAAAACGCGGATGGGGATTGGGTTTAAGTTTATCTAAAAGAATAATTGACCAATATCACAACGGGCAATTGTTCGTGAAGCAGTCTGAACTTGGGAGAGGTACAACTTTTCGGATTGCACTAAAGAAGTGACAAGCAGCTAATCACAAAGGGACAAGTCTCTGAAATATTTTTTTTACATTTGTGGCCACCTTAACTAAAACACTCGTAACAGCAATATTACCTGCGGCGGTGGCGAAATTGGTAGACGCACTACTTTGAGGTGGTAGCGACCGAAAGGTTGTGAGAGTTCGAATCTCTTCTGCCGCACACTAAACACAAAGCAAACCATTGATATTCAGTGGTTTGTTCTATTTGATGGCTACTAAAATGTTCAGAAATGCACACAGATGCTCATGAATTCTTACACTTAGCGTCTTATATGAAATCTGGAACTTAACTTGGATTGTAAACAAAAATCAACCTCAACATGCTGATCAAACGGATTCTAATTTCCGCCGCACCGCCAAGCCCGAACGTTGGCGGACATTGTTCAGCCTTAAATTCAAACCATGACTAAAAAACTCTTTGCGCTTTGTTTATTGTATTCCTTAACGACCATTCTATACAGTCAAGAAACAACCCACCAATTTCGTGTAAGGACTGTTACGGCTGGCATTACATTGAATAGTCTTGCAGACACTACAACATTTAATGCTGCAATCGAATTTTTGAAGAAAGCCAAACAAGCATACATTGATAAAGGCTATGAAGTACAAACCATAAGAATTAGTACCCAAAATCTTTATAAATATTTGAATCAATATTCCCATAATGATGCTATACCATTTCTTGTAAAATTGGATAGAATAGCTCAACAGAATAACATTCTTCTTTCTATTGGACAGATATTGCCCCCCGACAAGTATCAGGCAGGTATTGGTGATTGGGCAGAAAAGCTTGTACAAACCACATCGAATGTTAGTTTCAGTCTTCCCATATCATCTCACCAAACCGGAATTCATTTTAATTCAATCAAAGCGTCTTCAGAAATTATTGCAGCCATCTCAAAATCAAAAGGAGGAGAATCTAGTTTTCGTTTTACGGCATCTGCAAATTGTCCGGCGGGGATTCCATTTTTCCCGGCAGCCTTTCATGAGGGGATTAATAGTTTTGCTGTTGGTCTTGAATCGGCCAACCTTATTACGGAGGCATTTAAACAAAACAATAACCCAACCAATGCAAGGCAAACTTTAAAATTGCTTCTTGAAAAAAACTTAATACCCATACAGGATATTGCTGAGAATATTTCTAAAGCATTTAATTGGCAATACGATGGAATTGATGCTTCACCAGCCCCAGGTTTAGACGCCAGTATTGGGCAAGCTATAGAAACATATTCCAAACAACCTTTTGGAAACTCAGCTACTTTAAGTGCATGTGCATTAATTACCGATGTACTTAAAACTTTGGATATAAAAAAGTGTGGCTATACAGGTTTAATGCTGCCTGTTATTGAAGACAAGGTGTTGGCAAAAAGAGCAATGGAAAATAGGTTTACGGTGCAGGAACTCCTTTTGTTTTCATCGGTTTCCGGTACAGGATTGGATGTGGTGCCAATACCTGGCAATACAACAAAACAAGTTATAGAAAATATACTTACAGATGTAGCTGCTTTATCTCTTAAATATACTTCCAAAGCTCTTTCGGTACGACTATTTTTGATACCTGGCAAAAAAGCTGGTGACATCGTAAAATTTGAAAACCCGGCTTTAACTTCATCCGTAGTAATGAAAGCTTACTAACAAAATACCACACGGACAGAATGCAAACATGAACTTCAACTATCCATCAGCGGTAGTTCCCGCTGACAGTTATCTATTAATTGGTAGGAATATCAATGAACATTTGTAATTTTATTCGATCAATCAGACAAATTAAATGAAGCATATCAGCTTGTTATTGATGATCCAGCTTCAGAGTTGACTTTTAACGACACTAAATTTTACTATACTGAACTTGGAGCATTCTGTCCGCCGCCACAATCCTAATTTAATGTAGGTAGCGAATGTTTAATGTCAACCTGATTGCTCTAATTGAAACGCTTGATTTATTAGGTAAAGCCTCATTTCCTTATCGTCTTCAGTTTTTAGTCGCTTATAAATGTTAACATATTTGTTACTGCGATAAATAAAGTCCTCAGTCGAAATAAATTTGTTGAGCCACTCGCTAAAGTCTGTAAGGTTTATCTGTTTGCATGAATATTCAAGTGCTTCTGTATAGGCAACGGTTGTTAGGTTGGAACTGTGCCACATATCGAGCGCAATAACGGGTCTATTGAAATATTTGTCGAACCAATAAGGGTTGGAGCAAAACGTTAGAAATGCTTTTTTCTCCGCTTCCTTTTTATTACCAGTCTTGAAAAGAATAATTGTCCACTCAAATAAAAATTCTGGGAAACCACCATCGTCTGGGAAGTTTTTGCCAAACCATTTTAGATAAGTCAGCCCACCAGAATAGTCAGCGAGCTGAATAAAATATCTGGTTGGCAGGTAGCGAAGTCCCCTGCTGTCGTCATAACAACCAAACTTTCTTTTTTCGGCGGCAAGTATCCGCTTAATATCGGCAATTTTTCTTTTTAATATTTCGGTTTGTCTCGGCGTCACGAGTCATTTTTCAATTGCTGGTTACCTTGATTCTTGGCCAAGTGCTGGAAATTGTAATCCGTCTGCCCAGGGCATAAACTAAAGATAACATTT
>DATMMJ010000702.1:0-2474 GCA_035569795.1 Puia sp.
CATACATTGCATCTAAAATATGCAGACGGCCTTTTCGTGCCTGCTCCAGCGCTTCGCGCATTGTGTCCATGCTCAAGCCATCCACTTTAATATCCATCTGCACACCACATATACCTTGGCGAGTACCCGTCACTTTAAAATCCATGTCTCCCAAATGGTCTTCATCTCCTAAGATGTCAGTAAGGATTGCGTAGTTGCCATCACTGGACCGGGTAATCAACCCCATTGCCACCCCACTCACATGCTTAGGGAAAGGAACACCTGCATCCATCAAAGCGAGTGAGCCTGCACATACTGTTGCCATGGAAGATGAGCCATTGGATTCCAGAATATCGCTTACTATGCGAACAGTATAAGGATAATCGCTTCCGGGCATCATTTGTTTCAATGATCGCATGGCAAGGTTGCCATGACCTACTTCACGGCGTCCGACACCTCTCATCATTTTTACTTCTCCTGTTGAAAAAGGAGGGAAGTTATAGTGAAGGATGAATTTTGTGTAATCAGATTTTGCAGCACTTTCGACGAGCAGCTCATCTAAAGGAGTTCCTAAGGTAACTGTTGTTAGTGATTGAGTTTCACCACGAGTAAACAATGCGGAACCATGAGGTGTGGGGAGCGGGTCCACTTCCATCGCAAGGGGGCGAACTTTGTCCAGGCTGCGGCCATCCAAGCGTATACGCTCGTCTAAAATCATATTTCGAACCACGTCCCATTGCAAATCTGCGTAATACTTCTTTGCTAATTTTTTGTCCTTGTCTGAAGCTTCTTCGCCAAGGCTCTCTATGAGTTCATCTTTTAGTTTATCGTATGCATCACTGCGCTCATGCTTGCTGCTGGCAGCTTTTGAAATTTCGTATACTTTATCTTTTGCAAAGGCGACGACCTTTTGCTGCAGCTCTTCGTTATGCTCGGGCTTTTTATAATCCCTTTTTCCCGAGACCCCAACTTTTGCCCTTAATTCCTCTTGTGCTTTTATCTGGACCCGGATGGCATCATGAGCCAGTTGCAGGGCACTGACCAGATCCTCTTCGCTGCATTCTTTTGCTTCGCCTTCCACCATCATGAGGTTCTTTTCTGTAGCGGCGATAATAAACTCCATGTCCGCTTTTTCCAATTCTGAACGCAGCGGGTTCACTAAGAATTTGCCATCGACACGCGCAATCCTCACCTCACTGATGATTTCTTTAATAGGAATATCAGAAACCGCAAGCGCAGCGGAGGCCGCCAGGCAGGCTAAGGCATCTGGCATCACTTCTTTATCGCTTGATACCAAACTGATGAGCACCTGCACATCGCACAAATAATCTTCCGGGAAAAGTGGACGTAAAGCCCGATCTATGAGCCTGCTGGTGAGCACTTCGTAATCGTTTAGTCTTGCTTCCCTTTTAAAAAATGAACCGGGTATCCGGCCTGCTGATGCAAATTTCTCTTGATAATCTACTGACAGTGGAAAGAAATCCTGCCCTTCTTTCGGCTCTAAGTTGGCAACAACCGTTGCGAGCAAAATACAGTTTCCCTGGCGCACGCTCACTGAGCCATCGGCCTGTCGGGCAAGCTTTCCTGTCTCAATGGCAACTTCACGGCCACCTCCAATATCAAATGTGACACTTTTTGGTTGTGAGAGCATATTTTAAGTTTCATGTTTTTGAATTGCGCATTACTAAAGGAAGGAACTGGCAAGTAACCACAATTCTTGTTTAATAAATCAAAGAATAATAACGCCCAAGCGTTTGCATACAAAAAAAAGATTCCCAACCGTGTTCGCAGTTGGGATGAAATCTTATATGCTACATAAACTGTCTTATTTTCTAAGGCCCAATTTTTCAATCAACGCACGATAGCCCTGCAGGTCTTGCTTGCTAAGATAAGTGAGCAGGCGTTTTCTTTTGCCGACCATTTTCATGAGTCCGCGGTGAGTGGAAAAGTCCTTTTTGTTTTCCTGAAGATGTACAGATATGCTGTTAATGCGCTCAGTTAACAAGGCAATCTGGCCTTCAATGGAACCGGTGTTTGCTGCTTTTGCGCCAAAACCTGTAAACAATCCCTGTTTTTTTTCTTTTGTCAAATACGGCATCTAATTTTTTTTAAAACATCCAAATAATATTCTGCTAAATTCGGCGGCAAAGGTAAGGAAAATAATCTGAAATTTGAAAATCTTATAAAGAATGCCAGCCTATAAAAATGGTTCCTAAAATGCAAAACTATTTGTTTTGAAGAAAATCCTTTTTACCGTTACCAATGACTTGAATTATGACCAGCGCATGCAGCGGATATGTACTACTTTGGCAGGAGCCGGTTATGATGTCGTTTTGATTGGATCAAAGTTTCCCAAATCAAAGCCGCTTGGCAAAAAGCCCTTCCACCAGGTTCGCCTCAACCCGTGGTTTTTTAAAGGGAAATTTTTCTACATGGAATTCAACCTGCGCTTATTTTTCTACCTTCTTTTTACCAAGGCTGATTTGATTTGCGCG
>DATMMJ010000703.1:0-8036 GCA_035569795.1 Puia sp.
CACCTATGAAGATATTGGATTTTTGATCAGGCAACACGTGCCTGCCTATATGCCTGCAATCGAAAATTATTTCCGACTGATCGTGTTCAACTATCTGATATCTAACGGTGATGCACATTTGAAAAATTTTTCTCTTATTCAAACTAGTATGGGAGACTACAGCTTGTCCCCCGCATATGACCTGATGTGCACTGCGCTGCACATGCCGAGCGAAAGCGATTCAGCCCTTGATCTCTACCCCGGCGATATTGATAGCGAATTTTACAAAAAGCAAGGATATTTTGGCCAGCCCGATTTCAGGGCGCTCGCAGATAAACTCGGACTGTTGCCCAAGAGAGCTGCACGCATCATCACGCATCTTTTATCAGGGAAAGAAAAAGTGATCAGGATGGTGCAGGAATCTTTTTTGAGCGATGAAGCAAAGAGAAAATACGCGGGCGCATATCAGGAGAAATTAAAGCGCATGGGCATGACAAAAGACATGATCGCGAACATTATAGATCCGGTGCAGCATGAGGTTTATGCGACAACCCATGCTCCGACAAAACTGATTTTCCGTGATGGAAGTTTCAAGACGGGACATTTTGAGAACAATAGAAGAACAAAAGAATTGGAGGAGCAAAACAAATTCACTTTTGTAGAATCTGCTAACGAAGAAGCATTTGAAAAAACGAAAGAGGATAAACTGATAATTAGCATTGAAGGCGATGAACTGATAGATGTGGTATACCCATGCGATGCGGAGGACGATGATAAAAAATCTTAGCACCCCTTGAAATTCAACGGACTATACTAAAATCAGTGAACCCTATGGTACAAATCTCGAACTTTTTCTTGTGTGATTTGAAACTGTTAGCAGATTGTCAGGGGGATAATATTTCTGAGTTCCATTAAAAGTATATTGGGTAATTCAGAAGATGAATATTCTAAATATCTTTTTAATTCAGTTTGAAAAAGAAAAAAACTCTAAATTCAATTCTCTGACAGATCATGGGAATCCTGCAATAAGGAAATCAAATTTTCTTTTTGGTAATCTTGCATTTGTCGAATTATTTGTTGATCACCACCTTTTTTGTTTCTGATTGGCCCGCATTATCAATATGAATGAAATAGATACCTGTTTTCATATTCGAAACATTCAGATCAAGGGCATTACCGCTGCTCATAATAGGGCTTCTGATCATTTGACCATTGCTGTTGAATAAGGAGATGGCATATTTGCCTGTTGCGGGGAAGGCAATTAGTATATGATCGCTGGCGGGGTTAGGATAAATAATAATTGTTGAAGATGAATTTCCCAAGATGACAGTTCTAATCGGGGAATAGGTGGCGTTACCATCCAAATTAGTAAGCATCAACCGGTAATAGGATGGCCCTGAATATGGATTTTGATCATTGGCTGTATAGGATTTGGTCGTGCTACTGTTACCTGCTGCTGCTATTTGTCTTACGGACTCCCAACTAGCAGCATCTCTTGATCTTTGAACGGTAAAGAGGTCATTATCTATTTCGTCGGACGTTGACCAATTGAGCACAACTTCATTGCCCATAACGGTTGCAGTAAAAGAGATCAGGTCAATGGGCAAAGGGCTGTTCGCATAGTTCACCGAGCCCATATAAAATGTATTAGTCAAATTGGCTAATGATAAGCCCGTCCTGTTTACTTGCGGATCTCCAATTGTTCCTGCATTGACTCCTGCAGTACCGACTACACTGCCTACAAGAGTCAACCTTAGGTCGGAAACATTCCCTATTGGTCCGAACCCCATTCCCTGTGCATCGAGGTTATAGGTTCCTCCGGCAAGGCTATTGCCCGTGGCAACGGCCCAATTCAAATTATCGATCACGCCTACTGTCGAAGCACCATCAGGGAAGGAAACCAAGGTGTTTCCAGTAATATTAGCGTAGGAAACGCTTATTGTTCCCCCGGTGGTTGGTGCAACCGGAGCAGAAATAGAAAATGGTTGGTAGTCACTGATGTTGCCCAGAGGAAAAAGGCCTGCTGATGACCCGCTTGCAATGACTGCTTTAGCGAACCAACGTGTGAATGTCCCTGAATTGATCATTGTTCCGGAAGTATACGCTAGTGTGCCGATATTGGCGGCTACGGAGCTTGTTCCTAGGGTCAACGTTTTGCTGTTCAAATCAATATTACCAAGTGTCATGGTCAAGGCCGTACCGATAATAATGCTGCTTTCTAGTTGAATACCCGTGGAAGAATTATTCACGATGAAGTTGGCGAAATTTGTCCCGCCTGCAGCGGTGCTAGTGATGGTCTGAAGAACAGCGCCATTAAAATTTACCGTGCTGGTAGCCGTAGTGAATCCAGCTGCTCCCCACTCGGACCAATTCCCGGCGATGTTTATAGTGTTGGCGCCAGGCGCCAGGACTGAAAGCCCGTTGATGGCTAGATTATTGTTAACCGTTAAGCTACTGCCAAGCGTACTAGTATTTGTGGTGAACGTAACATTATAAAAGCTCATCCCCGCACTGGTGATGGTAAGATTATTTCCACCAAAGACAACCGTGGTCGCATTCGTCGTAGCATCTACCGTTCCGCTGATATAGGTCCAGCTTCTTTTTACCGAAATGATTCCACTCAAGGTAAGTGTTCCCGAGGTTTTTTGAATGGTAATATAGGGCATTTGCCCTTGGCTAGCGGGGGAAATGCTCGAGAATAACTGGGCCCCCGTGCCGTTTATCAAAATGACCCCATTACCTCCGCTTGCGAGGGATGTATTTGCAATGGATATATTGCCCTGGGCCTGGATGGCGGTAGCGGCAGCGACTGTAGTATTGAGAATAAAATTGAAAGCGCCGATAGTTGATAAAGTCCCGGTTACAGTTAAAATGGTTCCTGTTGTTACAGTTGCTGTAATGGCGTTATTTCCATCCAAGCTTAGATTATTGAGCGTAAGGCTGCCGGCGATGGAATAAGCCGCTGCCGATCCATAAGTAAAACAAAAAGTAGAGGTTCCAGCACTCACTGCACCTGCAGTGTATGTAAAATTGTTGGATACGCCAGGAAAATTAGCCAGGTTCAGGGTCCCGGAAGGCTTATTGATTGTAAGTTGAGGTAAAGCACCAGTTCCTGCCACTGTATTGCCATTGAAATTCTGAGTGCCTGATCCAAGTATAGTGATCAAAGTGGTTCCTCCGCAGCCTGCAGCCGAGTTGGTCACATTAATATCTCCGCTCACATCGATGTTGCCTGAGAGCAGATTAATAAAGCCGGCTCCCGAAATGATCAGGTTATTTGCGACCGTTATGTTAGGAAGAGAAGAGATGGTATAGCTTTTGTTGTTCCCCGCAAAATCAAGAACGTAAAAAGCAGGACTTGTTCCTGAAATCGTTTCTCCAGCAATATTCGTATTAAAGAGGACCGTTCCATTATTATGTAGAAAACTGCCACTTGAAAATACAGCATTGTTGTCAAATTCCAGTACGGCTGTGGTGGAAGTAAAAGCTGCGCCCGATAAAGTAAAAACCCCTGTAATCGTCATGTTGGCAGATCCTCCTGTGAATGTTCCTGAACTAAAAGTAGCGGTCGTGGATACGCCAATGGTATTCGCTCCCTGGCTTATCGTTCCCGTATATCCCGAAACACTGATGCTAGTGATACTCACGTTGACATTTATGCTGCAGTTGCCTAAGCCATTTCCATCAAAAGTAACAACGTCTGCTGCCACTGGAACAGCAACTCCGCCCACGCCTCCGGAAGTAGCCGACCAATTTGCAGTATTGTTCCAGTTAGAAGCTGCTGATGACACCCAGAATCGCGGAGCGGCAATTCCCATTTCGCCAATACACAGCAATAAAAGCAGCCGGAAGATGGTTTTGGTAAATTTCATAAATATTGGATTATCGAAAATCAAATAATCCGAAGAAGTCAAAACGCTAAAAGACGGATTATATTCCCTTTTTATGGGATTTTATTAGTCAATAGGGTCATTCATTTACTTAAATGGACGTATTGGAATAAGGGTTGGGCTGGATTTGAGACAATTTGAGAACTCAGCCTTCTATCTAAATAATTACCAGGGGAATTCTGGTCAATAAACCGCTTACTCCAAATCAATTTCTCGACCAAGAATACAAATTTCCTATGCAAGACGTACAGCCTAATCACCAAGAAACAACGAATATATTTTTGCTTATTTTACCACCTTCTGTGATCCCGCTGGGACTCGAACCCAGGACCCATACATTAAAAGTGTATTGCTCTACCAACTGAGCTACGGAATCATCCCTTTTTTTGGGAGTGCAAAAATACAGTAAAATACTTTGCTCACAAATTTTTGAAATAATCTTTTCAACATGTGAGAAACTGTTATCAACATTCTTTTTTAATCACCACCTCAACTCACGTATTTTTGCCACAGAATAATAATCCCTCTCATGTCATTTTTTAATGATAAAGTAATAGTTATCACAGGCGGCAGCGATGGCATTGGCCGTGCGTTGATAGATGCCTTGATCCCACTGGGGGCCAAAATCGCGACCTGTGCGCGAAACTATGATAAACTATATAACCTTCAACTGGAATATCCCAATATACTATTGCACACGATGGCTTGTGATGTGAGCAATGAAAATGATTGTAAGCGTTTCATTGTTTCTACAATTGAAGTCTTTGGACATATTGATATCCTGATTAATAATGCAGGCATCAGCATGCACTCGCTGTTCAATGACGTAGATGTGGACGTCATGAAAAAAGTGATGGATATAAATTTTTTCGGGGCAGTATATTGCACAAAGTATGCGCTTAGTTCCATTCTTGAAACAAAAGGCATAATTGTGGGGATATCATCCACTGCAGGGTATCGGGGTTTGCCTGGCAGAAGCGGTTATTCAGCCAGTAAATTCGCGCTCCGCGGTTGGCTCGAAGCTTTGCGCAGTGAACTGATACACTCCGGAGTACATGTGATGTGGGTAAGCCCTGGTTTCACGGCCTCCAATATCCGTAATACGGCTTTAAATGAAAAAGGCGAGCTGCAGGGTGAAAGTCCAATAGATGAAAATAAGCTGATGAGCGCCGAGGAATGCGCCAACTATATTATCAAGGCTGTTGAAAAAGGGAAACGCACATTGGTGTTAACCTCCTCCGGGAAGCTGGCCGTTTTTATGAACAAATTTTTTCCTTCATGGTCAGACAAACTGATGTATAATTATTTTTTTAAAGATGAAAAACTTACAAAATAAAAATCAACCGGAGAATAAAATAATCTGCACTACTTTCACAAACTTAATTTTGAATTTTTTGTTTTCACAATGGCCATAGTAACCCTTACATCTGACATCGGCGCGCAAGACTTTCTTGTAGGCGCTGTAAAAGGCCAGTTGCTTCACCTGAATTCAAGTTTCGTTATTATTGACATTACGCATCAGGTGTCCCCATTCAATTATCCTCAGGCAGCCTACGTTTGCCGCAATGCGCTGAAAAATTTCCCGCCTTTTACTTACCATATCATTTTTGTAAATTTATTTGAACAGAAGCCTGAACAATTATTGTTGGCTTATTACAATAACCAATATATCTTCTGTGCCGACAACGGCTTGCTCTCCATGATTGTGGAAGGAAAGCCTGAACTGGTGATTGGCCTGCCGCTAGATAAAACAGAAGTGAAAAATACGCTCTACTGCACTAGCGTTATTGGCAACGCGATCAATGGTATTGTTAGCGGGAAAGCATTGCATGAGATCGGAATCCCGGATGTTCCGTATCTGGAAAAAAATCATTTGCGGCCCTTGTTTGGAGACAATTGGATTGAAGGGCAGATTATTTTCATAGATAATTTCGAAAATGTAACGGTGAACATCACCCGTAATGAATTTGAAGAGCAAAGGAAAGGCAGGGGTTTTCGCCTTGTGTTTAAGCGGGATGAAGTAATCGATAAAATCAGCGAAACGTATGCCGACGTTGCCGAAGGGGAGAAGCTTGCACTTTTCAATTCCGGAGGGTACCTGGAAATTGCGATCAACAAAGGAAATGCAGCAGGCTTATTCGGGCTGCGGGGATTTACCGAGCAATCGCAAAACCAGTATTTGCAAAACAGGCTGTTTTATCAGACAGTAAAAGTGTTTTTTGATTGAAACGTTGACAAAAATGGCACTCGGATAAAGCTGGCGCAGCTGCGCTTTTGAATTTCAAATTTCTTATCTAATTGCGTATTGGAAACAGCAAGGAAAATAGGATTCGCATCCTCACCTGTATTATCCTATCCGGGCTCTTCAAAAAACCCCAGTTCAGACATCTTTCGGTATATTTAATTTTCAAACCATAAGCACATGAGAGATTTTAACCGCCGTTCATTTCTGGGCACCTTCGCTACACTATCTGCTTCCACATTATTTGCATCCCTAACACAGCCGGCATGGAGCCGCAATTTGCACAAAGCATTGGTAAGCGCTGAAAACCGCGACCCGCATGAACTTGCAGGCGATGAGGATTTCTGGTATTATGTGCAGGAGTCTTTTACCTGTTCACCAAGCATCATTAATTTAAACAACGGTGGTATTTCTCCAGCGCCAAAAATTGTGCAGGATGCAATGAAGCGTTACTTTGATATTACCAACGAAGCGCCGAGCTATTATATGTGGCGCATTATTGATCAGGGCCGCGAACCGCTCAGAAGAAATCTCGCAAGAATTGCCGGATGTTCTGCCGAAGAGATCGCCATGAACCGCAATGCCTCCGAAGCGTTGGAAACCGTGATCTTCGGACTAGATCTAAAAGCGGGTGATGAAGTGGTTCTGACCAAACAGGATTACCCGAATATGATCAATGCATGGAAGCAGCGCGAATTGCGCGATGGCATTAAACTGGTTTGGGTCAATCTGGATCTACCAAGCGAAGACAACGATTATTTACTGAATAAATATTCGAGCGCATTTACCGCAAAGACAAAAGTTGTTCATGTTACCCACATCATTAACTGGGACGGACAAATCATCCCGGTAAGAAAAATTGCAGATGCAGCGCACGCAAAAGGTATTGAGGTGCTGGTAGATGGTGCGCATAGTTTTGCGCATTTTGGATTTTCGCTCCCCGAGCTGGGTTGCGATTATTTTGGCAGCAGCTTGCACAAGTGGCTCACGGCTTCTATTGGCACGGGCATGCTCTTCGTGAGGAAAGAAAAAATAAAAAATCTGTATCCCCTGTTTGCGGGCGGCGATGCAAAAAGTGAAGACATCAGAAAATTTGAAAGCCTTGGTACGCGGCCATTTTTTATTGAGCAGGCAACAGGGAAAGCAATTGAATTTTATGATATGATCGGCCCCCAGCGAAAAGAACAAAGATTGTTATACTTAAAAAATTATTGGATGAATAAAGTAAAGGATATGCCGAAAGTAAAAATTGGGACTTCCTTGAAACAGGGTTTCGGTTGTGCGATAGGGCTGGTCAGTATTGAGGGGAAAAAACCCGCCGAGCTGGAAAACTTTCTGTTTGATAAATATAAAATTCATACTGTTGGCATTGAATGGGAAAACATTAAGGGAGTCCGCGTGACCCCTAATGTCTATACTACAACAAAGAACCTGGATCTGCTAGTGGAAGGGATTGAGAAATTTGCGAAAACAGCATGATCTATTCGATTCAAACAAAGGGCATAAAAATTTTGTTTTCTGTTTCTGAAATATCTTTTTGTTTGTACTTTTTGCATCCTTGGGGCTCGTTGCACCAAACCGTAATATATCCTTTGCTCGCCATGATATAAATTACCCGTTTAACTACATGCCTTCACAAAACCTAACTCGCAAAATCAGTTTGCTGCAAGCATCATCCATTAACATGATCGATATGGTTGGTATCGGGCCGTTTGTGGTGATGCCGCTTGTGATGAAGATCATGGGTAGCCATTTGTTTTTGTGGGCCTGGATTTTCGGTGCGGCGACTTCATTGGTTGATGGGATGATCTGGAGTGAACTAGGCGCTTCTTATCCTCTTGCTGGCGGCAGCTATAATTTTCTAAAGGAAGCGTACGGAAAAAAAGGTGGCCGACTGATGTCGTTTTTGTTCGTTTGGCAAACAT
>DATMMJ010000704.1:0-7876 GCA_035569795.1 Puia sp.
TAAAATAAGTATTATAGTCATAGTTGCTTTTGCTTTGCAGGTTAAGCAACGATTTCTTACAACTCCAGTTTATTAATACACCTGCCAGAAACAGGTATATAATTCTCTTTTTCATATTGCTGAATTTAATTTGAAAGTTTACAATGTTAAAATCCCAATTGAAGCCCCGCTAAAAAAGTGCGTGGTTGAGGTATCTGGCCATCATCTATCCCACGTGAGAATGTATAGTAACCCCCATTCTGTGTGCTGATCTCCGGGTCATATCCAGTGTATTTTGTAAAAGTCAGCAGGTTTTGGGCAGCCACATAAATCCTGATCCTTGCAAAAACATGGTTTCCTATGTTCGTAATTATAGATTGTGGCAAGGTGTAACCCAGCGTAATATTCCTGAGCCTCAGGTAAGCCCCGCTCTCCAGCCACCAATTAGAAGCTCTGAGGTTGCCGCTGGCATTGGCATCCTGTCCCGCCCTCGGCAAGGCTGCAACATCGCCAGGTTGCCTCCAACGGTTAAGTATATCCGTAGTTGCGTTATGGCCAGTAGCTTCGATCAGTGTATTGAATTTAAGGGTGTTTACTAATTGTAAGCCGGCCACACCCGAAAAGACCAGGTTCAGGTCAAAATTTTTAAAATTGGCTCCGACGCTAAACCCATATACAAATTTTGGTATGGGGTTGCCCAAAACAGCCCGATCGCTGTCTGTTACCTGCCCACTACCATTCAAATCTTTAAAAATGAAATCACCGGGCTGCAAACCAGATTGATACACGGCGGTTGGTATGCCTGTTTTCTTGATCGCGATTTGGTTAAGTGCATCTATTTCCGCTTGGTCTTTGGCCACATGATCTAATTTATAACCATAAAATGAACCGATAGGTGAGCCCGCTGCAGTATAAGTAAATGTGGAAAGTTGGTCAAATGAGCCGCCCTGTATCGGAGCGGTGAATTGGCTGCCCAGGGAAAGCACATTGTTCTTATTATATGCCAGATTTGCACTGACATTAAAGCTCAAATCTTTGCTCAGGATATCATGATAGCCAACGCTAAATTCAATGCCTTTATTTTCAGCATCAGCAGCATTTACTGTCTTAACAGGTTGTCCTGCGGATAAGCTCGCACCGGCGCTTCCTGAAACTGGCACGCTAACCAATAACCCGCTGCTTTTTCTATCATACCAGTCAATAGTCAGGTTCAGTTTGTTATTTAAAAATGCAATATCCAATCCTGCATCTGTCTGATCTGTTTGCTCCCATCTTATATTGGGGTTATCCAAAGTGTAGATTGTTGTACCTGGAACAAAAGCTTCATTAGTTCCTAACGAATATACCAGATTGCCGCTCGGGCTCCCGCTATAGGTAAGCACCGAAGTAATGCCCGTGGTTGGGATATTGTTGTTGCCTGTCCGTCCCCACCCAACGCGGAGTTTGCCATCACTGATAAACCTTAGATTATTTTTTACAAAGCCTTCATCAACAAACCTCCATGCAAAACCGGCACCATAAAAATTACCAAACTGGTTATTAGGCCCAAAATTAGATGCACCATCCCGCCTCATACTTCCCGATAAAATATATTTGTTATCGAAGGAATAAACTAATCTCCCAAAATAAGAAATGACAGCAGAGTGAGCATACCCATAGCTAACACCCGTCACTGCGAGAGACTGAGCCACACTGATATTTTGGATGTTATCGTTGGGGATGCTCGTGCCGGTGCCCTGGATGAAGGAGGAAGTGCCGGGATCGATATAGCTGTTACCAATAGTCGCTGATATATTATGTTTCCCAAGAATCTTGTTGTACGAAAAATAATTTTCAAGTGTATAATAAGAGTAGCTGTTGTAATTGAGAATAGCCTGCCTTGGGCTTGAGAGGTAATTGGATTGCGTGTAAGGATATTGGTAGGATTCATATTTCCCGCCGCCAATCTCCATCTGGAACTGGCTCCTGAATCTCAACCCTTTTATTAAACTGACTTCGCCAAAAACCTGCGGGAAGAAGACAAACTCCTCCGTAACAGGGTGATTAAGGTTCACCGCTTGCAGGGGATTGGGGGCATTGCTGAAATCTTCTATATTAGATTCAATAGAATAGCCACCAAGTATATTTGGATCCAGCAATGGCTTGTATGGCGCATAAGCCAGTGCATCAGTAATATTCGCCATTTGCCCTGCTGTATGTGTATATCGGATTGCAATGCTTTGTCCCAAATGAAAACGGCCCAGTGTTTCATCTAATCCAAGCCTTACATTCAGGCGCTTATGGGAAAGAGATTTTATGATAGATTGTTGAGTGATATATCCAACTGATAAATTGTATAATACCTTATCGCTGCCGCCACTCAGATTGATATCGTTTTCAGAAACCACTCCCTGCCTGAATATTTGCTTTTGCCAGTCATTGCTATCCACCAGAACGGATGGCGTGCTGAATTTGGCCGGCAATGTAGTATTATTGGTAGCAGCGAAATCTTTCAGAAGATCCAAATATTGCGAAGCATTCAGCAAATGCAATTGCTTCCATGCTTTGGATTCGCCCCATTGTGAAGTGAAAGAAATTTTCGGCGCACCTGACCTCACCTTCTTTGTGGTAATCAACACTACACCGTTGGCAGCTGCAGAACCATAAATAGCAGTAGAAGAGGCATCTTTTAAAATAGTAATATTTTCAATATCCTGAGTGCTCAAGGAGTTAAATAGATTTTTGTCGCCTTGTATGCCATCAATTACATACAAAGGGTCAACACTCGTAAAGGAGCCTGTGCCTCGTATTAATATCTGTGCATCGGATCCGGGTGTTCCATTGGTTTGCACCACCTGTACACCTGCCGATTTCCCGATAAGCAATTCAGATGGGTTGGTCGCAGCAGTATTCCCTGCATCTTTAACCGAAACGATATCTACCGATCCAACCACATCTTTTTTCTTTGCGGTGCCATACCCAATAACTATTACCTGGTTGAGGCTGCTTTGATTTTCTTCCAAAAAAGTATTCAATTCTGATCTTCCATTCACAGCCATCTCTTTGATAATGTACCCGACATAAGAAATAACAATCGTTGATTTGGGATCTACTTCATTTAAAACATACACCCCTTTTGCATCGGTAAGCGTGCTGATGGAAGTGCCTTTGACCGATACTGTTGCGCTTACCAGCGGGTTACCCGAGGCATCGGTTATTTTTCCGTGGAGGGGTATGCCCGCATTCTCAATAACCGAATGACTGCCGGGATATAAAATGACTTGATCATCAATAACCCGGAAATTGATATGCAACGGAGCAAAAAGCTGCAGCAGTACCTCGCTAACTTTTAGATTTTCCGCGATACAGGTTACTTTTCTGTTGGCGTCAATGATCACGGAGCTGTATACAAACTTAGCATCCGTTAGTGCCTGTATCCTGAAAAGAACGCTTTTGAGTCTTACTTTCTCTACTTTTAAGGAAATCGCCTCGTTTAAAATTTCCTGCCCCCTTAATTCTTTCGCATTACAGGAGAGTACAAAAAGAAAGATAAAAACTTGTGGGATCGTAATTCTCATTGCTAATGGTATTAAAGCAATAATTCGCTTTTTTTCCATAAATTTGAATGGTTTTTGTTCGTGAAGAAATACATGTTGCGGACAAAATGTAAACGAAAGTTTTACCAGCCGGCGATACTCGTAATATTGCCGGCTTTTTCGTTATTTAATCAGGTAACTAAAGTTTTTGGCTTCATCAAATAGCAGTTTTGGTTAAATAAAAAGGAAATTCTTAATTGCACCCGTTTCCGTTTTTGATTAATATTTTTGTGCCTTCAATCTCATAACTTGCCTGAAATGCCTGGCAGATGACGCTTAGTTTTTTGAACAAATCCTGTTTGGTAATATCTCCCGTGAACGGGCAATTATTAAGATTTTCATTCTCCAGCACAATCTCAATCTGATAGGTCTTTTCAATTGATTTCAGCACATCTGAAAGTGGCGAATCATCAAAAACAAATTTTGCATCTTCCTGCTTTGCATCAGTGGGCTGAGCCACAGGCATCGGTGTATCAACCAATGCCGTTACGAAATGTTTGTTCTCTTCGTAATAGGTAACTTTTTGATTGGGGGTGATGATCACGCCGTTCTGTATTTTATCATTGGCGTTCAGGTTAAACTGCTGCCCATTCTCAAACACCGCAACACGACCAGTTTTCACAGCAACTTCTATTTTGTTGTTTATAATTTTTATATTGAAACTGGTGCCAAGCACTTCAGTAACCAGATTGTTATTATAAACAAAAAAAGGTCTATTGAGATTTTTAGTTACCTCAAAAAAGGCTTCGCCTTCCAAAAAAACTTCACGCTTGTTTTTCAAAAAATGTTTCGGGTAACTGATCTTAGATTGCGGGTAAAGCAAGACCTCGCTCCCGTCGTCTAATTTAACCTGTATGCATTTTGCACCTTTGTTACTCTGGTTAATAATATCAGTGTAATTCCTATCTGGGGCAGTAGTTTGCCTGCGTCCATCGTAAAAATAAAAGCCAACAAGCAGCGCAGTTAGTACAGCCGCTATGGACGCATATTTTAGCACATAGTAAACAGGAGGTCTCTTCTGGAGGGCATCATTGATCAATGAAACATTGATGGTCTCATTTTGTATGTTGTTCCAAAGACGACTTTCGACTTCAGATAATTCTGAATCTGCGATGGAGCGGGATGAAGGATTATCAAGCAGGCTGTACCAATGGTCAATAATGCGTTGCTCTTCGTCGGAGGAAGTTCCGTCTACATATTTTTTGAGGAGATTATGAAAAGCAATCCTGTCCATAACAAGTAATACCGTTACTTATATAGTCAGCTCTGGGAGGATGCACCCTAAACAAAAAACGAAATTTTTTGAAAAAAGATAAAATAACTATCAAATAGGCGACTTTCTAAAAAAACAAAAAATCTTTCAGGAGCAGGCGCATCAATTTTAAAGACCGTGTGATATGATATTCTACCGCTTTTTCAGAAATATTCATTTGTTTGGAAATTTCTTTAACTGAATGGTTCTCGAACCTGCTAAGGCGAAACACCTGCAATGTTTTTTGCGGTAGCTGCATCATTGCGTTATCAATAGCCGCAGATAGTTCATGAATGAGCAAAGAATTCTCGCAGGTGTTATCCTCCAGTTCTGCGCTCAACGAAGCGTGACGAAGGTGCTTCTCCTTTGAAATACAAGCTTGAATGTAGTTGATTACCTGGTATTTGATCGCGCAGCGCAGATATGCCTGAAGATTGGCGATATCTGAATCTTTTCTTTTATGCCAAATGCCCACAAATATATTCTGGACCAGCTCTTCAGCGATTTCCTTTATTCTCACTTTCTTAAGAGCGAGCAGGAATAAGGGTTTCCAGTGCCTGTCATAAATTTGCTTAAAAGCTGCTCCATCGTTAGATTTCAGCAGTTTTAGCAACTGTTCGTCTGCAAGCAATTCGTAGTCCATTAAATTAGCAATATGAAAATGGCATTCGGTTTTCAATCAGTGGCATTGCCCCAAATCAACAATTTCAAGGAAAGTTTAGTTAAATGTAGGCAAATCTTTTAAAGGTTCTGCTGCATCATATTAAAAAATATTCTCTTTTTGCAGGCCATAAAAATATATTGTCATGATAATAAAAGCAATGGATAAAATAAATAATTAGTTTGATTATTTTATTTTTAAGGGCAAATTTGAATTGAAGAATTATCTTTTCAAAATTAATACAAGGGTATGCCCAAAGAAACCATCAAAGACCTCACAAAATTCTTGATGCCATTTTCTGATGAGCAAAAAGAAATTGCTTTGTGGCTTAGGGAATTTGTCTGGGATTTGTATCCGGATTGCAACGAACTGATTTACGATAACTACAATGCGCTTGCATTTGGCTGGTCGCCGACTGACAGGGTTGGCCATACATTTTGCAATATTGCCCTGGGCAGAAGCTCAGGCAATATTCATTTCGGCTTTTATTGGGGGAGCGAGATTGCAGATCCTGAAAAAAAATTAATTGGCCAGGGAAATCAATACAGATATATTCTCGTGAATAAGAAAAGCGATTTCCCAAAAACATATGTAAAAAAATTATTGAAAGAGGCGTATGCCAATTCGCTTTCAAAAGTGAAAGATGAAAAACAGATCCTGCATGGATTGACGGTTACTAAATCTATTTCTGCAAAAAAACGAAAGTAGTTTTCGGGTCGAGAGATATACACCAAACGGAAGACCTACTTTAGGCCAGGTAAATCAGATGGTCTTAAATGACTTAGGGACATAGGTAACATATTGTTGTCACCTCACTTCCAGCAAATCCCTTGCAGGCAGTTTCGGAAATGGCATGTGCGGATCGGTTTGATACCAAAATGCAACCGATCCTATATCATCCTGCAGCGGCAGATAGCGCCCATCCTTTCGCCAGCCAATATCCTGTATGGTTACTTTTAAATTCTTCTCGAAACGGATCGGATCGGTGATATGCCAGCGATAAAGGCCAAAGCGCTGCATCACATTATAATGCCCATCACCACGAATCACCTGCGCAAGGCCGGTGTATGGGCTGCAAAACTCCGTAAATGCAGAGGTCTCAACGCCTTCGGAATTCTTTCTTTGTGTATCAAAATCATACGAGCCGCAAAAATAATCTTCCGTTCCGGTGCCGCATATTGTAGGGAATTTTTCATCGCCATCCATAAAAAATTTTATCTCACCCTCACCCCACCAACCGTTGTCTTTCGCACCGTAAGCAAGGTAAGTCCCGACATATTGACCACGACCCCTGATGCTGTCAACGATTGTGTAATCCTGTTTATATGGCAACGAATTCACGCGGCGGAACTGTGCATGAAAATAAGCCGCATCGCCAGGTACTTCGGTGAGCAGATAATCCACCTGATAATAAAGCACCATGTCTTCATCTGCAATGTTCTCCATCGTGATCCTGCATTTTTTCCTAAACGGCATTGGCCAATAACAATTAAAAGCACTTCCAGGGTTTACAGCCACAGCAAGGGATTGCAACGGTGCAAATTTTGTCCAGCCCATACAAAAAAAATCTCCCACAGGCACTTCCACTGACGGCTGCGTTTCATCATCCCAGTACATCCGGATGATGGAGAAACGCCAGTTGCCCGTGGGTGTCATCCATATATGCTGCACGGAGCCGGGCCCTTCCATTTCGGCCACCGTGTACGTGGTTTTTGATTTGATCACCACGCTTGGACTAATCTTCCAGGTTTGACCCAGATCCCGCGCAGAGCCAGCACCAGTACCAGTTGTAGCCATCCCGCCTTTGCCTTTGTCGCCGTTAAAATTCTCCGGGCTGATGGACCGGCTCCTGGCATCGGACATGCGATAGAGGTTGCCCATGTTAACATCAATGCCATTAAATTTCTGTGCATTTATATGCAAAAAACTAAAAGAAAAAATACAAGCGTTGAAAAAAAACTTGCGCATGATTGATATTTTTTTGATTAGTAGATATTTCAGATTACACGTTTATGTTAGTCCAACTAAGTAATATGTTCCGGCAACAATTGTTGCTATTGTTTTGCCTCGGGGGCTGGCGCGATTTGCCATGCTTCACAGAGAGGGAGAAGCTTCTGTCACCCAATCGGCAATTTGTCCGAAGCGCAAAGCTATTAGCTATAGCTTCATGCCCACCAGATTTGTCAACGTTCCAATACCGTCAATGGTTACATTAACCTCGTCCTCTTTGTGTAAAGTAAAGTCATCTGCTGGCACAATGCCTGTACCAGTCATTAAAAAACACCCATTAGCAAAATCGCATTCCCTGTAAAGATATCCGGCCAATTCTGTGAAAGAACGTTTCATCCTGTTTAACTGAATGCTACCTGAAAAAACCTCCCTTGTAGAGCGAACAATTTGCAAACTAAT
>DATMMJ010000705.1:0-3175 GCA_035569795.1 Puia sp.
TAGGAAGCCGCCGTTGGCATTGTATGGATCGCCGGGCATATCCGGTTTAGCATGGTGGACGTGGTGAGAAATGACATAGATTTCTTCCGGGATCACTTTAATGGTCAGGTTTTGCGTAACAAAGCGCCAGAAATGGTTCCGAAATCTAAAGGCTCTGTGGGTACAATAACGGTGGTACCAGACTGTGCCATGAGAGCCCATGATGATCATCCCGTAAACAAAAGCTATCAGCAGCAATGTAAAACTAAAATATTTGAATAGGAAAATAGATAAGCAGACGCCCAGCACGGCAACTGCCATCCAGTTGGTAAATGAAAGCCAGTTTTTTTTATCCTTAAAAATATTCAGCCTTGAAAAAAACTCACGGAAAATTTTCGCGGCATCTGGCTTTGAAAAGTTACCTGCTGCGTCTGTCCAGCCATAAGATGGCGGTTCTAGAACACGATCAATAAAGCGCACTGATAAATTGTATTACTATAAATTAGCTAAACAGCGTTTGGAGCACATTTGTTCGATGCAACGCCTGAGTTACGCCGATTTGATCAGACAAAAAATCTGTTCAATAATAGTGCTGAAAACCCATAGATGCAAAGATATTTCCTTTATTAATCACCAGCATAATTGTTTTTTTTGCGCATCAAGCCCACATACTAATTTCTGTGGTTTCAATATCTTGATTTTTTTTTGAAATTATATTCTATACGGTCTTTTTTCATTTTTATCTGTTTTAGCATAACACTAATTTTAATGTAAATTAAACGCCAGTGCAAAAGCAGTAAACTTTATTAGAATTTACAAGCTCAAACCATTTTTTTTATGCAATCTCCCAATTTACCCCAGCAAACAGACCAAAGTGTTCAACGCTCATCACGCTTTAGCGTACTTAATATATTCAGACGCGACTATGAACATTATAATGGTGTACCAAGAATAAATATCTACCTATTGAGGCTACTTTTTCTTTTGATGTTTTTGTTTGTTACGTATGATTCCTGGACACATATTTTCACCCATAAGGGTCCTTGGAATGATGTAAACGCTGCAGCTTGGTGTATGTGGGGTTCGTACTCTTTTATATCTATTATTGGAATATTCCGTCCACTCAAGATGTTGCCCATTGTGCTCTTTGAAGTTATATACAAAACTACCTGGCTCGTAATTGTTGCATATCCTTTATGGGTAAAAAATGAATTGGTTGGCTCGCCTGCTGAAGGTATGACCAGTGTCTTTGAGTGGGTTTGGCTTCCGATCATAGCTATGCCCTGGAGGTATTTTTTTAAAGCTTACATATTAGGGAAACAACAAGCATGAGCAGAGCGCAGTAAAAGGCACACCTGAACGGTTCTCCTTTATGTGGCACTCCCCCGACATAAAACGACGTAGATATAAGCTAGTGGTCTGGATATTTAATCATGGACAGGTCTTTTATGATAAGGAGCATTTTTTGCGGGAAAAGGAGCACATGAACTAGCAGTACGAGCCATGCCTTGGGTTGTTCCAGCGTCGCTGTAAGCAGTAATGCAAGCGGAAAAAAGAGCTGATAATAATCTGCCATCAATATCTGGAAGGGATGATTTTTTGGTACTATGACCGCAACGATTTTATAATCAAATATTTTATATCTGGCGATTAATAATGCAAAATAGAAGCCTAAAAAAATAATGGGCACGAGTAGGTGTATTCTCCAAATCATGACAGCAAAAGCAATTAATTCTACTGCTATTAACACAATGGTTTGTTTTCTAAACGCGCGCGGATCAACCTTAGTTGCATATGTCATCAAATTGACTTTAAGATCATTTTCCCGGTCCCAAAACTGGTGGGTGAGTATTCCGCGAAGGCCATACGCCGCCGACCAAATCCCAACGGCAATAAACCACAACCAATCTATCGGTATGTGAGTAAAAAAACTAACGCTTGACACCATCAGCAAGCTTATAAAAATATGTGATCCCGATGCATCTGCTATAACCCCCAGCAAGCCTCTTTTTTTCAGTCTTACGGGCGGAAATGAATACAAACTGAAAGATATCCATGGCAATGCGTACAGCAGCGTCGATAATTTATCATTTGATAAGAAGTATATACATACGAGACCTATTGATATGCAAATGGCTGGCAGTACCCATCTTAGGTGTGCTGGAACAGATGCCATGCGATTTGTTTTTCCACTCACCTCATCTTCTTTTATGTCTGTGATGTCGTTGATAATACTAACGTAGATTGCGCCAACCATGATTGCAGCCAATAAAAATATGAGCCAAATCGCCGCTTTATAAAGTGGTATCGGGGAAGGTAACGCCGTAGCATATCCCAAGGCGAGTAGGGGAGGAAGTTTGTATTCCCACCATTCATGTGACCGTATAGCATTTAAAATGTTTCTCATTAATTCATCCTGACAATCTATAAAATCTATTGAATAATGCTTTCTTCAATTACGGTTTTTTATTAAATAACTTTTTGCTTAGCCCATAAATCATTCTCCCTGAAAAAACCCGGTGCACCAGCTCTGAAATGAGTTTTTTAGACGGCACGGGTGATAGTTCAAACTTGTCGGTAATATCCTTTGTTATTAGTCCTTGCACAGAAGGGATCTCTGGCGGTGGGATTTCGTGCCAGGTTATTTTCGCGGACTTTTCATAGTCAGGATGTGCACGTCGCTTCGTGGCAAGCAAGGCCTTGCGCGAGACCCAGCCCGTCATATAGGGAGGATAGCGCACCACTTCAATATCATCAAACCAAGGTTCAAGCAGTTTAATTAGATGTTCAACATGGGGAGCGACCAAATGTGTATGTATCTTACCGTTCTGGTCCTCTTTCCAAGTCCATGTTGCGCTGGTAAGGTAAATGCTGCCACCAAAAACGTCTACTTTTTGTTCATAAGGAATCAGCATATTAGGCCGGATATCTTCTATATCCACTACAGGTATGAAAATTGCACCGCCGGTCCAGACCCATTCAATCATATTTGTAACCAGCTGTTCCAATTCTTTCATCGAATCTACATAGATGTATGCGCCCCACATACAGGAGACCAGCGACCAGGCGCTTTCCCAATCACCCATTTTTTCTCTGAAGTCGCCTTGCTTAAAAAATAATGCATCGGGGTTCGCTGCACTAGCAAGCTTCAGCATTTCAGGGGAAATATCCAAGCCCGCTCTAGAGATGCCCTGGA
>DATMMJ010000706.1:0-5326 GCA_035569795.1 Puia sp.
CAAAAATCAAATCGGCTTCATATTCCTCTTCGTTTCCGATATAAATGGTTTGGTCGGCGATATAAGAAACACATTTACCCCAATGAAATGCAATCCCAAACTTTTCCGATAAATATCCCGGTATGGCAGCAATTGCTTCTCTTGGGTCTACGATCAGTTCATCTGCGCTAAACAAACCGCCGAGCAAGTCTTTTTGAACCACTGCATCCGTTTTTTCTCCAACCTGTTTTCTACTCAACAACTCCACTGCCCTGCCTTCGCTAGAAAATATTTCATGCAATTCCTGCAGCACCTGCCATTCATCTGCATGATAAGCTACATGCAAACTACCCACGGGATCACTCCAGATATCGGTGTTGTCAGAGATCTCTTTCCAGATATTACGGCTCTTTATCGCACGCTCATACAATTTGCCAGAGGGTTGGCCAACAGGCCATATCATACCAAAATTCCTGATGGATGCACCCACTGCTTTTTGAGTCCGCTCAAATACTTTCACGGAATAGCCCTGCTGCGCCAAAGCTTTTGCGGTAGCCAAACCTACAATACCAGCGCCTATTACAATTGCTGAATCCTTAAGCATAAACTAATAAATAATTATTTGTTATTTCGATAAATTCTTCTGAATAAAACCGATCCCCAGAGCACAAGCAGGATACCTCCACCGGCCGACAAGTAAAATATCCATGTAAAAAAATCTACCCAGGAATATTTGATGGATATAAATTCTTTAATCAGCAATACCACCACCGTTCCTAAATATCCAAATGCATCAGCGATATATATGACGAAACCTACATTGCCCGGCACTTTATAAGCAGCCAGCATCCTCTCAAAATAAAAACAGTTATAAGGAACATACCCGAGGTAAAGCCCGGAGGCTGCGCAAACGATCCAGGCAATGGGAGAAAATATTTTTAGGTGGAACAATAATGTGGCTCCGGCAGTAAGCAGAAAACCGAAGATAATGATGACATTATTGAGCTGAAAAGCCCTGTAATTATTTTTAATGAGAAAAAATCCACCGATCACTGCTAGTACTACCAGGGAGATGACGGTGCTTGTTTGCGCAAAAATGCCTGCATTATTCTGGTAGCCTGTTTCAATCCACAATTCGTTGGCGAAATCTTCGCTGAAATCCCTAAGTATAGTGAGCATTATATATGCTATGATCACCGGGACGAGTGCAAAACCAAAACGCCTGAGGAAAGCCATTCTGGCCGCTTTATCCATCGGCTTTCGAATTGTTCTTGCTGCTACATCTTCCGCAGTCGGCGCGGGGGTTTGATTCAAAAGCCAGGTGCTGATTAGAAGCGGCACAATGAATAAAGCTCCTGCCGCAAAAGGCATCCACCATTCACTAATTTTAAGATTGAGCATTATCCATTTACCTGCCGTTTTTGCTAGTCCCGAAGCAAAGATGAAGCTTGTTGCCAGTATAGCTCCCATGATTTCTGTCACTCTCCTGCCTTCCAAAAAACCAAACACCAGGCCCCAAACCATTGCAAGCGGGAATCCGTTTATGAACAAGAAAATAAAATTATACGGAGCGGGTACAATGGCAAAAAAAAACAGAGAGAGCCACGCAATGAGAATTAATTGGATAATAAGAATGGCCCGTCTGGCAGGTTGAATGGAAGCTATAAAACGGATGCCATAGAACTTGCCAAGCATGTAGGCTATGACTTGCGTGATAACGAGTACCACCTTATAAGAAATGCCAAATACGTTATGTCCATCGAACGAAGCAGAGGTAAAGGGCTTGCGAAAGCCATACATGCACGTGTATACAATGAATGATGACAATGAAACATACAATACAAAAACCCAGACAGGAGCATTTTGCAATCCTGATTTTATGGAGTTGTTATCCTTTCCGGGTAATGATAATGATTGCATGATTTATTATTAACGTGTGCCCAGATTACCAATCACGGCAAAGCGATTAGTTTTTTTGCGACTCTAGATGACGCAGTATCATTTTCCTGTAATGTACCAGGGCCGGCAACGGCTTGTGTTCTATTTTTGCCTGCTCGTCCCACTTGCGCATTTTAATTATCAGATCAAATAATGGATATTGCTCAAATGCATTTGCTTCTTCTTCGCTCATCTGGCCGCCCTGGTATTCAAGCGTTTTTTTGCTGGCATCAGATAACTGGTCATAATACGCAGGATCTTTTAGCGTCAGGTATCTTTTAGCTTCTACATGAGATTCAACCAGGCGTACGATCTTTTTTGAAAAGCCTTTTTGTTTCAAAAAATCAGCCCCAATCTCTTCATGGTCTTTAATACCAAAACCATCCATTTCGTTATCGCCATGGCCTGGGTTACAGATGTGGCCAATATCGTGCAGAAATGCAGCCAGCACCACTTCTTCATCAAAGCCTTGTTGCTCTGCTAACTCGGCCGCCTGCACCATGTGTTCCAGTTGGGTTACTTTTTCTCCCGCATATTCTTCGCCGCCGTGATTCTGGTAATAACCCATGATCTCATCGGTAACCTGTTGCGCTGTTTGTTTATCCATAAAAATACTTATTGAACAATCGTTAAAATAGTGTTTGCATTTCCGATATCAGGTACAAAATGAAACCCTAATAATGCTGCGATCGTTGGCGCTAATTGTTTTTGGTAAAGTGTCGATGCCGTCTTCACTTCACCCAAAGGTTTCGTATCAGGCCCAATGGCTGCAATCCATATATGCCCCGCATCTTCAATTTTTTTTCCATGGTCCTTCCATTGATCTTTTATTTTATCACCTCGCCCATGATCCGAGGAGATGATCAGGGTTGTTTTATTCTTATAATCAGGTAGTGATTGCACCGTTTTCCAAATATCTGCTAACATGCCATCTTCAGCACGAGCTGCGCCAAGATAATAATCATATTTCCCCTGATGCGCATATTCATCCGTTTCATCAAAAGAAATGTAGAGCACTTTTGGTCTTTGTTCTTTCAGGTATTCTCTTGCTGCAATATAAGTAAGAACGTCCAGTCTTTCGCCGTTTGGCTTCATGGAGAGTTTTTGAATGTCATCAATCAATTTTGAGGATGAACTGAATGCAATGGAATCCTGATCGGCATTTACATATAATCCACTACGCCACTTATTAAGAAAGTAAGGTGCTACATCCCATGTGTTGAAAGAAGCTACCCTACCTTCGTACCCCTTTTGTTTATTGATGAACTCAAGCACATTTGTGTTCTTGTTTTTTATTTTATCATTTGAGTTCACTGCTGTGTCGGGATAACCTGTTAAGATTTCATTGTAACCGGGATAAGAAAACTTATAAGGGTTTGCATTGTCCACATTGCTTCCAATATTCCTGTTGCCATATAATTGCCCTTGCACTGCTACGGTTGACCATAAAAAGGGAAACAGTTTTTTTCTTCTCTCATTTTCATGATCGCCCCACAACAATTTTTTTATATCGTCCTTATTTGCTGTGTAATTTGAGTTATTCAAAATAACTGAATCTACTCCGCCAAACACTTCCTGCCAGCGCATTCCATCGAGTGTGACGATGATGACATTTTCTGTCTTATGAACCTGACCATACCCTAATGTAATTTTCGTCATCAGCGCTAAGAAAATTATTTTTTTCATACTCTGTTTTTTGAAAGAAAACCAATACTATTTTTATCCTAATCCATTGCATAATTACCAGCTGGCTTTCGCGTGTAGTTCTCAAATCAATTTCAATATAATCAGCTCCATCTTTGATGGCATTATCAAAAGCAGCCAGTGTATTTTCCAAGAGCATTTGTGTGATCCCCCCTATACGCTGCAATAATAAACCTACGCTTAACCTTTGGCAAAGGGTTTGAAACCAGAGCACCCGTATTTTGAAATGCTATAAGGCAATACGATATAAATAAAAGCTTGGATAACAGACTCATGAAGTGCTGGAAAGAAGAAAATTATGAAATTTTGTTTGTCGGTATCGGCAAATCCCTAGCGGTAAAAACTCAATTTATAAAAGCAAGGCGAAACTTAGACAAGTTTCGCCTTGTTGCTTTAACCAAAACTGCTTTGAAAGTGATGCGTATGTCAAAGAAAAACTATTTGAGCAGCCACATAGTCTGGTTCAGATCATCTGCTGAAAATTGTTGTGCAGATAGAGTTGCAGTATAATTTGCGGCATTTTGTTTTTGTTCTGACACAGGATAAGCCCATCTTTTTGGTACAATACCGTTGTTACCTACTCCGTTGCCACCCTCAAAAGCTGGAATACCTGTCCTGCGATAATTGAAATATGCTTCGTATCCTGAATTCTCAAATAAGGCGATATATTTCTGCAGCACTATCTGATTGATAGCAGTACCCTGAGTGGCAGAGAGCTGCACTGCAGGCTGAGCATAATACGTTGCAAAATTGAAAGCAAATGGATACGGCTGAACTTGAGTAATGGCATTAGCTGTAGGTGGGAGAAAATATGCAGTGAAGCTTGATTGAGTTATATCGATTCCATAAAATCCCATTGACTCGGTAATGCCCGACTTATACATGGTCTCTGCATTACCAGCAGTCCACCCACGCTCCATTGCTTCAGCTATATTGAAGAGCATCTCTTTATACCCAACCAGAACATCTGGCTCACCGGTAAAATCCGAATAATACCTTTTTCTGCCAATAAAAGAATATTTGTTGGCGCTGGCATTTGCATACATGGTGCCAAGATCAAGACCAGTGCTGGCCCCGACAAAATATTTATATTGCGCCGGGTTAGGGTCATTTGCAACAAGCGCCCAGGCAGGGTCGCAGGTAATGAAAACGCGAGGATCGCTAATATTGGTCAGAGCGCTCACATATGTATCAGCCATATTGAAACGACCGGCAATGGAACCAAAGTTGCTGGGGTTGAAAGGATAGGTAGTGTAGGTATTTGTGCCACCAGGATTATAAACAAGTTCGAAGTCATCACTCTGGCTGGCAAAAATCGGATATTTTGTTGGATTACTGATAATATTAGCAAACTGAGCAGGTACATTGAGTGTTCCATCAGAGGCTTTGTTGCTTAAGGTAATCAATACCCTTAGCTTAAATGAATTCACCAGTTTTTGCCATGATGCCAGGTTTCCGTGATAGTAGATATCCTGTGTGGTCGATAATGAATTGTCGTTATTTGCAATCAACGAAGCCAGGTCGCTATTTGCTGAATCCAATATATTAAGCACATATAGGAACACCTTCTCCTGTGGCGTATAAGTTGGGGTTGAATTG
This sequence comes from Puia sp., assembly GCA_035569795.1. Lineage (GTDB taxonomy): Bacteria > Bacteroidota > Bacteroidia > Chitinophagales > Chitinophagaceae > Puia. The sequence continues at coordinate 5,221 of DATMMJ010000706.1, forward strand.
GCAGGTGCTTCCAATGCATCTGTTTGGGGAACATCACCAAACATAGAAGTAAGGTGGTAAAAGTAATAGGCCTTGGTGAACTTGCCAACGGCTTCATAAGGGTTCA
>DATMMJ010000707.1:0-7181 GCA_035569795.1 Puia sp.
CAGTGGTAAACATTTTTTTGGCTTTATTGATCTGCATGCCAATCTTTGGCAGGTACGTTAGCTTCATAGGCGTGCCATACTTTTCAATCAAAGCTTTCAGATCGACCCCGTTATATTCAAGGTAATTATCTACGACATCAAAATCTTCCTGAGGAAAGTTAAAGGTTTGTTTAACCAGGTCGGTGTATGTATTGTTCATTGAATTTTCCAGTTGATAGACTTTTAGAGGTGGAAACTATTTTTTAATAGCGGTACAAATGTAATTTTTTGAAAGATGTTACAAAATAAAAAAACCGAAAGTTTTCATTACTTCCGGTTTGCATATTGAAAAGCTTTCGCAGAGGCCCTATTTTACTGAAGCAATGAGCTGTTTGAAAGTCTCTGGTTCATTCATCGCTAAATCCGCAAGCACCTTTCTGTCTAGGGTTATCCCTTTTTGGTGCAGTGTATGAATAAACTGGGAGTAGGTCAATCCTTCTGCCCTGACGGCTGCGTTGATGCGTGCAATCCACAAAGTCCGGTATTCTCTCTTTTTTAATTTGCGGCCTACATACCGATAGGTCAACCCTTTTTCCAAGACATTTTTGGCAACCGTATATACATTTTTGCGTTTGCCGTAAAAACCTTTTGCATCTTTTAAAATGCGCTTCCTGCGTGCCCTTGAAGCGACTGCATTTACTGAACGTGGCATATATTAATGAGTTTATAATTAAAATGGATAACGATTACTTAAGCCTTAATAGTCGTTTGACGAAATCAGTATTAGGCCCACTCACAAGACCTCTTTTGTTCATCGTGCGCTTGCGCTTTTTTGATTTTTTTGTGAGGATGTGTCGTTTGAAAGCTTTCTGGAATGTGATTTTTCCGGTGCCTGTTACCTTGAACCGCTTCTTGGCACTGGAATTCGTTTTTACCTTAGGCATTTTATGGTATGCTTTATTATTATACCCTGCTGGCGCTCTGCACGGGCAGAGACTTATGGAGCCATTTGGGCAATGTTGCTTTCTTTGTCAAATGGAAAGCAATTTTCCTTAAAGGAGCGCAAAGGTAGGAGTTTTTATCTGCATTTCACACAAAATGCCAAATAAAACAAAGAGCTCCACTAGTTCTGCCCCCCCCAGTTCATTTACCCCGGAGATTTTTATATGAAAAAAGCCTCGAATTTGCTAGCAGTTTCACTTTCCTAAACGACTTATTGCTTTTTCTTTTGAGGCTTTGGTGCCCAAATGGCCAGCATTCTTTTACCTTCCATTTTTGGCATTCCTTCCAGTACACCGGTTTCATTCAGCCGCTCTGCGAATTTTAATAATAATAGCTCGCCCCTTTCTTTAAATTGTATTGCCCGCCCTTTGAACTGCACATATGCCTTTACCTTGTTGCCATCCTTCAAGAATTTTTCCGCATGCTTGGCTTTGAAATCAAAATCGTGGTCATCAGTATTGGGGGTAAACCGAATCTCTTTAACTTCTGAGGCCTTGCTCTTGGCCTTCATTTCTTTTTCTTTTTTCTTCTTTTCGTATAAAAATTTATTGTAGTCTATTATTTTGCAAACAGGCGGATCGGCGTTTGGAGAAATCTCAACCAAGTCTAGCGCCTGTTCCTGCGCGAACTTTAAGGCGTCCTGTATTGAATAAACACCTACTTCTATGTTATCTCCAACCAATCGTACCTGCGGTACGCGGATCATATGGTTGGTACGGTGTTCCTGTTGTTGTTCTTTTTTAAAACGTGGATTAAAACTGCCTCTTGGAGGCCTCGGAGGAAATGCCATTTACGATTTTTAAGTGAAGCTCCATCCCTAAAAGGAACTATTGTTTTTTTGTTGTTTTATACCCCTTTAGGGAAAGGGGCCTATATTCTATCCTTAATTTCTGACCGCAGGGTATTAATAAATTCATCTACATTTTTTGCGCCCATATCTCCTTTCCCTTGCCGCCTCACTGAAATTTTATTCTCAGCTGCCTCCCTTTCTCCTATCACCAGCATGTAGGGAACTTTTGCAAGTTCAGTATCCCTGATTTTTTTCCCGATCTTTTCGCTGCGGTCATCAACTTCACAGCGAATATCCGCATTTTTCAGTGATTGTAAAACAGTTTGTGCATAATCCATGAATTTATCGCTGATGGGAAGCACTTTTACCTGCAGAGGTGCAAGCCAAACAGGGAATTTGCCGCCGTAATGCTCCAGCAAAAAACCAATAAAGCGCTCATGCGTTCCAAGCGGCGCGCGGTGAATGATCAACGGCGTTTCCGCATGATTTTCTTTATTGGTGAATTCCAGCTTAAACCGCCGCCCTTGTGCAAAGTCTACCTGATTGGTGGCTAGCGTGAACTCCCTGCCGATGGTGCTCCATATCTGCACGTCAATTTTCGGCCCATAAAAAGCAGCTTCATCTGGCACTTCAACAAACGGGGTGTTTGTCCGTACCAGCACGTCACGCACGAGCGCTTCTGTTTCTATCCATAGTTCGGGTTCATCAACATATTTCTTTCCAAGTTTGGAAGGTTCGTGCAGGCTCAAACGCATTACATATTTATCAATTCCAAAAATCTTAAAATATTTCAGGTACATCTCATTTACTGCTTTGAACTCATCGTAGAATTGTTCTTTGGTACAATAGATATGCGCATCGTTCATATGCAAGCAACGCACCCGCATCAGGCCAAACAACTCACCGCTTTGCTCATAACGGTAACATGTGCCGTATTCCGCCAACCGCAATGGCAGGTCTTTATAGCTCTTTGGTTCTGCAGCAAATATTTTATGGTGATGTGGGCAGTTCATTGCTTTCAGGTAATACTTCACTCCCTCCAGTTCCATCGGAGGATACATGCTGTCCTGATAATAAGGCAGATGTCCGGAGGTGAGATAAAGGCTTTCTTTTGCAATATGCGGAGTAACGACCCGCTTGTAACCACCTGCAGATTCTGTTTGTTTAGCGAGCTGCTCCAGTTCGTCAATAATGACAGTTCCATTAGGCATCCACAAAGCAAGGCCAGGACCGACATCATCATCCATGGTGAAAATACCGAGCTCTTTACCTAATTTTCTATGATCTCTCTTCTTGGCTTCCTCCAGCATGGATAAATATTCATCCAGCTCCTTCTGCGATGGGAAAGTAATTCCATATAACCGCGTCAGCTGTTTATTTTTTTCATCGCCTTTCCAATATGCTCCTGCAATGTTTGTGAGCTTGATTGCTTTTATAAAGCTTGTGTTGGGAATATGCGGGCCTCTACACAGGTCTGTAAAATTCCCCTGGGTATAAAAAGTAATCTCGCCATCATTTAAATTTTGCAGCAGGTCTAATTTGTATTCATCCCCTTTATCGGCGAAATATTTCACAGCCTCTGCTTTGGGGACTTCCTTTCGCACATAGACTTCATTGCTTCTGGCGAGCTCAGACATCTTGGTTTCCAGTTTTCCCAAATCTGCTTCGGTGATTTGGCGACCGCCCAAATCCATGTCATAATAAAAACCATTTTCGACCGCAGGACCGACCCAGAATTTTGTTCCCGGAAATAATGACTCCACTGCCTCTGCCATCAGATGGGCAGAAGAATGCCAGAAAGTTGATTTCCCTTCGCTGTCGCCCCAAGCAAGCAGCTTCAGTGATGCATCCTTATATATAGGCCTCGTCGCATCCTGCACCTGGCCGTTCACGCTGGCAGCCAAGATTTTTCTTGCCAATCCTTCGCTGATTGATTTTGCTATCTCAAGTGGAGTGATACCTTCTGCATATTCTCTCACTGCCCCGTCCGGGAAAGTTATTTTTATCATGAGCCGACCTTAGTTATTGCTAATTACATTTACCAAAACAAATACACTATGGGAAACATTGGACGCGCACCAGGTTCTGCCTCTGGAATCCCCTTAGCCCGGTTTCTTCAAAGCCTGCAAATTTAACAAACTCTTGTTAGATAACGTATACGAAATAATTCATAGAAAAAAATATTTGGCTAATTTGCTTTCCAGAAATGTGCAGATATGAAAACAATTTTCGCTTATACTTTCTTTTTTTCACTCATCAACACACTGAATGCACAGGATTTGACTGGCATCTGGCGCGGACATTTCCGTTCTAATAATGTATACGAAAGAATGATGGTTGATGATGACCGATATAAATTTGAAGTGCAGATAGCGCAGAAAAGCAAAGTTTTTCAGGCTGTCACCTATTCTTACAAGACTACCGTTTTTTATGGCAAGGCAGAAGCCGAGGGTACGATGAACACTGCCACAAGAAAAGCGCTACTCAAGGAATTAAAAATTGTTGAATTACGGATGTCTGCAGGAGACGCATGCACTATGACCTGCTTTCTGCAATATTCGAAACTTGGAGATGAGGAATATCTGCAGGGCACTTACACCAGCATGAATACGCGTGACTCGTCAAATTGCGGGAAAGGCGCTATTTTTTTACGCAAAGTACCTGAATCTGATTTCAGTAAAGAACCATTTTTAACAAAAAGAGAAAAAGAAATTGAAAGGGAAAAACATAAGATTGCACCAATCCCTCCCCCAGCTGCCACCAAACCAAATAACCCTATAAAGAAATCATCAGGGGTTACTAATCCTGCAATTCCCAAAACAGATAGTCTAAAGAAACTAGTGCGCCCGCTTGAGAAAACAAACATGGCTAAAAGACCCGCTGCAAAACTTTCACCAAAAACGGCACTAGCCAAAACAGATCGGCCAAAAGAAATCGATGCACACATTAAGACCGATTCCATTGTGAAGATCGATAAGAAACAGGTGCCTGTTGTGATCGCTCCCAAGGTGCTTACCACCAGGCAAAACGAATTGGTGAAAACGATAACGGTCACTACCAACGAAGTGGAATTGCGCATTTATGATGATGGCGTTATTGATAACGATACCGTATCTGTTTATGTTGACAAAAAAAATGTGATATGGCATGCCATGCTTACAGATAAGCCAATCATAGTAAAGCTGCACATGGACGACGACGAAAATTACCATGAAGTCGTGATGGTAGCTGAAAACGAGGGCCTATTCCCGCCAAATACCTCACTGATGGTTGTGCAGGCTGGAGATAAGCAATATGAAGTGCGCATAGTTTCTACGGAGCAAAAGAATGCCATTGTTGTTTTTAAATTTGAGAAAAGCAAGCAGTAGAATAATTATTGACCGGGTAAAACCTGCCCGGTTGCAGCAACCTAGTGGGTTTAAATAGGTAAACCGCTCAAATAATTTATTGTTGCAATTTGCTGCTAACAGCTAACTTCCAATAAATTTCAGGATGCGATTTTTTTGTTTAATATGGGTTTTATTATTCCCTTTTTTTCTTTTTGCCGAAGACCTCAATGGCATCTGGAAAGGTACCTTGACTCAAGGCCCGGGGGGCTGCTACTCAGAATATTTCCTGGAACTGCAGATCAATTTTTCAGACAATAATATTACCGGACGGGTCTATGATTATTATGATACTTCAAAGTTTGTGAAACTAAGCTTCACCGGCAAATACAATGCGCAAACACACCGGCTGGTATTAATAGAAACCAAAGTGCTGGAATCAAAAATCCCTTCAGATTGCATACCCTGCATTAAAACATACGATCTCATTTATTCTAAAAAAGATACCGATGAAATGCTGGAGGGAGACTGGAAAGGCCATATTATGGATAGGAGAAACGCATGCCCTCCGGGAAAGATTCTACTGAAAAAAGCAACCCATTCTGATTTCCCTGTGGACATTGAGCAAAGCGATGAACTGGCCGCGATTCAGCCAAATCTCCACTTACAGCCAAGAGCAATTGATTTAAAAACGACAATAGACCTTGATTCGTCAAAAATAAAGCTTGAATTTTATGATGATGCGGAGATAGATAACGATACCATCACTGTTTTTATCAATAACAAGCTGCTGCTCTACCGGCAATGTCTTACGCTAAAACCTCTCACCATTTATTTCAATGCATTCCCCGGGACTGAATATGAGCTGATAATGTATGCCGATAACCTGGGCACCATCCCGCCAAACACTGCGCTCATGGTGGTTACAGCGGGAAGCAAAAAATTGAATGTTTATCTTTCGTCGAGCGAGCAAAAAAGCGCAGCTGTGAAATTTACGTATAAGCCAAAGAACAATTAATAGATCGTCTCCTGCTATCAAAACAGGAAATAATTATTCGGATATATTTTAATCTTTCCATCACCAAATTGATATTATGAATAAAATTTGTCCATTATTTATTTTTGTCTCATCCATTTTCATTGCGTCGCAAGCTCAGCAATTGTATATGCCACGCAACGTGCGGCAGGCGTATAAGAACGGCACCCGCTCACTAGATGGTAGCCCTGGGCCAAAATACTGGCAGAATCATGGGCGATATAATATTACTGTTGTAGCGTTACCACCGGACAGAAATATTAAAGGCTCTGAAGATATTACCTATATTAATAACAGCCCCGATACGTTGAGCAACCCGGTTATCAAACTGATTTTGAATATTCATAAACCAGGATCAGTGAGGCTTTTCGATGCTTCTTCCGATTATCTTAACCCCGGTGTTCATATAGATAAGCTAATTGCTAACGGGGCGACTATTAACTGGTCCGACCCTGCATTTCATTCCACATGGCAAAACTTCCATCTTCCAAAGGCCCTGATGCCACACGATTCAGTACAAATTCATTTTGAATGGCATTATGAAATTTCCCTTAGGAGCGGCCGCGAGGGCATGATTGATTCAACGACTTTCTTCCTGGCATATTTCTATCCCAGGGTTGCTGTTTTTGATGATTGCGACGGATGGGACAGAATGGATTTCACAGATGGCCAGGAATTTTACAACGACTTTAATGACTACACGTTGAATGCGCAGGTACCGAAAAATTATATTGTATGGGCAACGGGCACTTTGCAGAACCCGAATGCTGTGCTGCAACCTCGTTATGTGGAGAAGCTAAACCGATCTATGCAAACAGATTCAATCATTTCCATTGCAACAAAGCAAGATCTTGCCACTAAGAATGTAACTGCACAAAATAGCATTAATACCTGGCAATGGACTGCGAGCGATATAAGCGATGTGACCTGCGCTATTAGTGATCACTTTGTTTGGGATGCATCGAGTGTTGTGGTTGATGATGCAACTCTCAGGCGCGCTGGTGTGCAGTCAGCCTTCAACGACACTGCGAAAGATTTTCACCACATG
>DATMMJ010000708.1:0-5768 GCA_035569795.1 Puia sp.
CATTGTAGAGCTTGGAATGCCTTACAGCGATCCGCTCGCAGATGGCGAAGTAATACAAGCCAGCAGCAACAAAGCCTTGAGTAATGGAATGACTATTTCAACATTATTCAAACAGCTAAAAAATTTCAGAAAAGAGATTTCTATACCGCTCATCCTAATGGGCTATATGAATCCTGTGCTCCAATATGGCTTTGAGAAATTTTGCGCAGACGCATCCTCTGTTGGGGTAGATGGCTTGATACTGCCTGACCTTCCTGAACATGAATTTGAAAGTGAATACGGAGCAGTCATAAAAAAATATGCATTGGATTTCATTTTCTTGGTTACGCCGGAAACTTCAGCTGAAAGAATAAAAAAATTGGATGCATTGAGCCTCGGTTTTTTATATGCAGTATCCTCATCATCTACGACTGGAAAAGAAAAAGATTTTGATGCGGTAGAAAAATATTTACAACGCCTGCAAAGCATGAACTTGAAAAATTCCATATTGGTTGGCTTTGGGATAAAAGACAAACAAAGTTTTGTCAGAGCCTGCAAGTATGCTGACGGCGCTATTATCGGAACCGCATTTATCAAAGCAATAGAAAACGCAGATGATTTGGAGGCAACAACAAAAGATTTTCTCGAGTCCATTTTGAAATAAGCAGCATGCACAAAAAAATAAAGATAAAATCGTGGTTCTCGCAATAATCAAATATAACGCGGGCAATATCCAATCCGTTCTTTATGCGCTAGAGCGCATAGGTGTTTCTGCAGTTGTCACCGATGACAAAGAGCAGATTCAAGGTGCTGATAAAGTCATTTTTCCCGGAGTCGGGGAAGCAAGCACGGCCATGCATTATCTGGAAGAACGGCAATTGGACAGGCTTATTAAAACCCTTAAGCAGCCCGTGCTCGGCATATGTCTGGGCATGCAATTGATGTGTACCTATTCGCAGGAAAACGACACGCAGTGTCTTGGAATATTCGAAGAAGAAGTTAAAAAATTTACTGTGGAAAACGAGGGTTTGAAAATTCCCCAGATTGGTTGGAATAATATTTATGATTTAAAGTCAAATTTATTCTCAGGAATTGCAGAAGAAAGCTATTGCTATTTTGTGCATGGTTTCTATGCATCTGAGGGCAGCCATACCATTGCGACAACAAATTATGTTCAGCCCTATAGTTCTGCTTTGCATAAAAATAATTTTTATGGCGTGCAGTTTCATCCCGAAAAAAGCGCCACGGTTGGTGAGACTATTCTCAAAAATTTCATCAGTTGTAAATAGCAAATCAAAACCAGACATGGAAATTATACCCGCGATTGATATTATTGATGGGAAATGTGTAAGGCTTACTCAAGGAGATTATACTTTAAAAACGATCTATAACGAGTATCCGCTGGAAGTTGCGAAACAATTTGAAGACGCAGGTTTGCAAAGATTGCATTTAGTTGATCTTGACGGTGCAAAAGCAGGCGAAGTCAAGAATTGGAAAGTGCTGGAAACAATTGCCGGCAAGACTTCTTTGATACTAGATTTTGGCGGTGGCGTGAAGAAACAAGAACATGTAAAGATTGTTTTTGAATGTGGTGCCGCATTTGCTTCAGTGGGCAGTATTGCTGTAAAAGATGAGTTGGAATTCTTCAAATGGCTGATTATCTATGGTCCCGATAAATTTTTATTGGGTGCAGATGTGAAAGAAGAAAAAATCGCCATCAACGGCTGGACGGAAAAAACAGATATTTGGGTATACGATTTTATTGAAAAATATATCACCCATGGGATAAAACAGATTTTTTGTACCGATGTCAGCAAAGATGGAAAATTAGAAGGCCCTGCCCATGAACTATATAAAAAAATCATCACAAAATTCCCTGAGCTGCATTTTATTGCCAGTGGGGGAGTGAGTTGCATTAAGGATTTAGAAGAATTAAGCAACTTGGGTTGCAAGGGCACAATTGTCGGCAAGGCCATTTATGAGGGAAGAATTAGTTTAAAAGAATTGATGATATTCAATAAAAATGAAAAATAATTGCGTATGACTGGGGGCCATTTTTGGGTTTTTGCATTCACTGCGTTACTATTGAACCTCACGCCCGGCAATGATATGCTCTATGTAATGGCGCGAAGCACCTCGCAAGGAAGCAAGGCGGGAATTGTATCTTCCCTGGGCGTTATGGCTGGCTGCATGGTACACATGGTTGCCGCCGCAGCGGGTCTTTCAGCGATTATTGCAAAATCGGCGACAGCTTTTGATATCATTAAATATATAGGCGCAGCTTATTTAATTTATCTGGGTGTGCAGTCCCTTCTTGAAAAGAAAAATTCGCTGAAAATCAATTTTGCCATGCCGAAATTGTCCTACCAAAAAATTTTTTGGCAAGGAGTCATCACAAACGTGCTGAACCCGAAAGTTGCATTATTTTTTCTTGCTTTCCTTCCACAATTTATTAATGTGCGGGAAGGAAATTATGTAATCCAAATTCTTTTTTTGGGTATATGGTTTGATGTTGGCGGGACAATCGTAAACATCATTGTTTCTTTATTATTTGGAAAAATTGGCAAATGGATGCAAAAATCGTCCTCTTTTATACAATGGCAGAAAAGAATTACTGGTAGTATTTTGATTGCATTAGGGATTAAAGTAGCTCTGAGTTCACCGAAATAATTATGCTTACAAAAAGAATCATACCATGTCTTGATATTAAGGATGGAAGAACTGTGAAGGGTATCAACTTTGAAAATATACGTGATGCAGGAGACCCTGTGGAGTTGGGCGCATTGTACGCACGGCAAGGAGCGGATGAATTGGTGTTTCTTGATATCACTGCAACCATAGAGAAAAGAAAAACCTTAAGCGCATTAGTTAACAGAATTGCGCATCATATAAATATACCCTTCACGGTGGGTGGTGGCATTACCTCTTTAGAAGACGTGAGCGTTTTATTACAAAATGGTGCTGACAAGATTTCAGTAAATACCTCTGCGTTCAGGAACCCGCAACTGGTGCGTAATCTCGCAAAAGAATTTGGCAGCCAATGTGTGGTTTTGGCAATTGATACAAAAAAAGAAGCAGATGGCCATTGGTATGTGTATCTGAATGGCGGAAGGACCAAGACAGATTCAACATGTTTTGAATGGGCGAAACTTGCCGTTGATTTGGGTGCCGGGGAAATATTATTGACTTCCATGAACCACGATGGAACAAAGCAAGGATTTGCATTGGATATTACCCGAACTTTGTCAACACAATTGCCTGTTCCTGTGATTGCTAGCGGCGGTGGCGGAACGATGGAGCATTTTGTGGATGTATTTGAAATAGCCAGGGCTGACGCCGCTTTGGCAGCGAGCATATTTCATTTCAAAGAAATTGAAATCCCGGAATTGAAGGCCTATTTGCACCAGCACGATATAACTGTTCGTATATGATCATAATGAGCTCGGTAATATGTGCGGTAATTTTAATCATGATGTCACGCAGCAGGATGCGGAGAAAGCAATGAAGATGTTCAATGAATATATTGCTCTTGATGGTTTTTTTGCTAAACCCGGATACACACTTACTCTTGTGCTCACAAGGAGCATCTGGGTTTTTACCTATTTATCTGGCTTTTTGGTCCAGGTGCTAACTAATATATATTCCGATTTCAGAAAAATCATATTTTGTTTTTGCCTTTTGTTTTGTGCACTATTGTTGTCCGCGCAAAACAAAAAACCAGTTTCCCTTATCTTCGACAGCGATATGGGTCCAGATTATGACGATGTAGGCGCGATCACCTTACTGCATGCTTTCGCCGACAGCGGCGAGGCAAAAATTTTGGCTACTGTCGCAAGCACAAAATATGACGGTGTTGCCTGCGTACTGAGTGTGTTCAATACTTACTTCAATAGGGAAGATATTCCCATTGGAATACCTAAAGGAAATGCGCAAACCCTGCGGGACTGGCAACATTGGACTGATACCTTGATCCAGAGATATCCGCATAGAGTAAACAATAACCTGGAAGCCGAAGATGCGGTTGGGCTATATAGAAAAATATTAGCAAAACAGTCAGCTAAAAGTGTAGTCATTGTCACTATCGGATTTCTTACTAATCTGGAAGGGTTATTAAAGTCAAAAGCTGACAAATATTCCTCCCTTGACGGAAACAAACTCGTTGCGGAAAAAGTGAAACAATTGGTGTGCATGGCTGGAAAATTCCCGGAAGGTTATGAGTTCAATGTGGACAAGGATATTCCAGCTTCACAATTTGTGTTCACCAACTGGCCGACAAATATTTTATTTAGTGGTTTTGAAATCGGAGAAAAAATAAAAGCAGGATTGCCGTTGATTCATAATAGCGCAATTCAAAATAGCCCGGTAAAAGATGTTTTCAGGATTTGCATACCGATGGCCAAAGAAGATAGTGCTGGAAGAAAAAGCTGGGATGAAACGGCAGTGATGGTCGCTGTGAAAGGGGTTACACCCTATTATCATTTGCATTATGGCCACATTGATGTGGCAAATGATGGGAAAAATACATGGAAGGATACGGGCAAAAAGCAGGCGTACTTGGTCGAAGCAGAGCCCTTCACTAAAGTTGCATCTTATATTAATGGTGCAATCATGCATCAGCCGGTAAAATAATTTTCTTTCAATTCAAAAACATGGGGTGTATCTCGCAAGATGCAAATAAATTTTAAAAAATATAGTGATGGGCTGGTCCCTGCAATCGTGCAGGATTTTATAACAAGCAAGGTGCTTATGCTTGGATTTATGAACGAAGCTGCGTTTGAGAAAACGCTAAGTGAGGGCAAGGTTGTTTTTTTCAGCCGTACAAGAAAAAGCTTATGGACGAAAGGAGAGGAGAGCGGTAATTATTTATTGCTCAAAAGCTTTGCAGTAGACTGCGATAACGATACACTGCTCATAAAGGCTGAGCCCCTTGGCCCAGTTTGCCATACCGGTGCAGATACGTGCTGGAGCGAGAAAAATATTAAAGATGATTTTCTGTTTTATCTGGAGAGCATAATAAATTTGCGCAAGCAGGCCTCTCCCGAACAGTCTTATGTTGCTAAACTATGTTCCCAAGGAATAAATAAGATTGCCCAGAAATTCGGCGAAGAAGCGATAGAGCTGGTTATTGAATCAAAAGACAACAATGAAGAATTATTTTTGAACGAATCCGCCGATTTGTTGTTTCACTATCTGATATTATTAAATGCAAAAGGATATACTTTGCAGGAAGTGATAAACGTTTTAGAACAAAGACATAAAAAATGACTACTTATGAAAACTATTTTGTTTCTTATATTTTGCTTACCGCTTTTTATCGATGCCCAAACTAAGAAAGATCCTGTATTGGTGATAAACGGCATGGTAAAAGGACTTGATGAAGGCTCCATCGTCTTTTTAACGGATGGCAACAAACCCACTGATACCCTAGCCAGGGGATTTGTTAAATCCGGAGCATTCCTGCTATCTGTTCATTTGCCCCAACCAGGCCTCCTTGAAATAAATTTTGGCAGCGCAAAAAAGAAATATCCTCTGTTCCTTGGCAACGACAATATTCAACTGAAGGGGAATACAGAAACCCTTAAAGAACTTGAGATAACGGGTTCTTCCACCCAAAATGATTTTTCGGAGTTTCAGAAGACGTTCAATCCATATATTATGCAATTGAACGCGATTAATCAAATGGTGAATTCACAACAATATTTAGCTAAAAACGATTCTCTGATGAATCGGTATGCGGCAGTCAGCACGCAGATTCAAACTTCCGAAGATCAATTTATCCAAAATAAAAA
>DATMMJ010000709.1:0-2222 GCA_035569795.1 Puia sp.
ACCCGTTGCACGCATGGCGATGCCAAAGTCTGTTCTCAATAAATAGGTGAGTAAAAGGATTAACACAATAATGATGACCAGGGCAATAAAAAGCTCATTGTATATCTCATTGTCGAAAATTGAAAAAAAGGAAAATATACCAGAGATATTTATCAATGGCACATTGGACCTGCCTAGAATAATCAGGTTGATAGAATACAAACCCGTCATCACTAAAATACCGGCCAGCAAGGCATCAATCTTTAGTTTGGTATGGATTAGCCCCGTGCACACCCCTGCCAGCGAACCTGCAAGCATGCATGCGGGTAATGTAGCAAACACTGGCCAGTGATGCGTTAATAAAATGGCAGCTACCGTCGCACCGAGTGTATATGATCCATCCGTTGTGATATCTGGGATGTTGAATACTTTCATTGTAATGAATATCCCCATCGCCATTGGCCCAAGACATAATGATAATTGCAGTGCCGTTAAATAAAACTCGCTCATTGAACAGGTTGGAAATTTGATGGAATGGTTACGCCGAATTTTTTTGCAGCGCCAGAATTGTAAACTTTCTTTCTTGCAACCACCATTTCCCAATGCATTCCATCGGTGCTGTGAGTTTTCAGATATTGTGCAGCTGCCTCACCTGCCTGATAGCCCCACTGATAAATATCTGCACCATACGCAGCCAGTGCTCCACGCTCGACAAGGCCTGCTTCACTGGTGAAAATCGGAATGTTTTTCTCGTTGCATGATTGAACAATTGTTTCAAATGACTCGAAAACAATGTTGTCAGGATTAGCAAAAAATACATCAATGCTTTTGGAGAGCAGAGAAGCAGTTACGAGTTTTACATCAGCTGATGAATTGACGGGCAACAGAACCAGGTTGATATGATTTTCTGTGGCCAGTTTTTGAATGCGTTGTATGGATTCAACAGATTGTGGTTCCGATTGATTAAAGATCATGCCTACGCTCAAAGTTGCGGATTTTGGTTTGATCAATTTGGGCATCAGTAAAAAAGAAGAATCTATATAATCCAGGGTTTCGCCAACACCAAACAGATTTTTTGGCGGCTTACCTTGCACATCATTGACTTTCATTAAACCAGGCGTGGGGGATACCATCATAAAAATGGGGATCTCTTTAGTATTTTGAACTGCGGTTATGGTTGACAGGGAAGGGCTGGTTGCAATGAGTGTAACATTTTGCGATATGAAGTATTTAATGATCTGGGTGAGCGTCGGTATATTGCCCTGTGCATTGCGATAAATAATTTTTACGGTGCCTTTTTTTTCATCAAACCCGTTTTTTTGCAGCGCATCAATAAACCCGGTTTTAGCCTGCTCAATGGTATTGTCCTGAAACGCATCTACAAATCCCACTACAGGAACATTGGGATCGTTTTGCTTACATCCGGCAACGCAGCATATGATACCGGAAATAAACAGCCATTTTTTCATCGCTTGTATTAATAGCATTCGGGAAATGGAATAATTTGTATGATCAATAAGGTGAAATCAAATGTAAGCATTTATTTTACTGATGTTTGACTAAAACTGTGAAAAAGTAACTTCCCTGGAAGGCTGATAAAAAAGTATCTCTAAATGACTAACAGGATAGATAAGATATTTTTTGGTGCATCGGTCGGACTTTATAGGAAGCTTGTCTGGTTTGATTATATAAAGGGCGATGGATCAAATTTGCAATTTGTAAATATGGTTTCCGCTATGCGGGATCTATTCTCGAAAGAAAAGATGGTTGGCGTTCTTTTTGAAGTGGGGCTTTATATCAGGCGATGTACCTGTTCATTATTACGTGGCAAATAACCAATACTATATTCGTCGCTACAGACCTATTCACAATGATCAGCTTAGTAAAAACATAGGAAAGTAGGTTTTAATTATTCGGCGGCGACTTTTCAACATCCTTTGATAAAGGGAACGATGGGTATCGATTACTACCTGATATGCTGCATTTCCCCAGTTCCTTTTTCCCAACTTCATCACCTACCAGACGCAACTTAGTTCTCGCATAGAGTAATCCCATTCTTATTTCCTGTTCGATGTAGTAAGTTTTATCTGCTTCCAGATTAACTTTCAAATGAAACTCATTTTCAGAAAGAGAAATGAAGACATATTCTCCAGGATCTATCATTGTATAGAGGTATGTTTTAGCATTGAGCCAGCCGACCTGAAAACTGTCGCAATCGAGCCGCATGGGCACTGCAAAGGCCA
>DATMMJ010000710.1:0-2617 GCA_035569795.1 Puia sp.
TAGTGACATTGCTCATTTGTTCGGATGAGTCATATCACTAAAACGTAATACCCGGGTAAGAACCACAAATCCTTCAGAAAAAATAAAATGATTATAATCAGTTCCAAAGGTGATCCCCATTATGCGCAGTAAGGCGCCCAATAGCTATTTTCATCGGTGAAATATTTCAAATGGAAAAAATAATTGTAGCCACCGATTTTTCAAAAACTGCGCTGAATGCTGCAAAATACGCAGCAGCATTATCATCGGAACTCCATGCGCAGCTCATATTGGTTCACGTTATTGAGGTGCCCCTTGCACCACTGCAGGTGCCTTTAACGGCAATGGAGTTTGCTGAAATTGAAAAAGTAGCGGCCGGACAATTGGATGACCTTAAAGAGCATTTACTTTTTTACACCAAAAAGCAGATAGATGTCCGCACTGAAATAAAATACGGCTTCGCTGAAACGGCGCTGGAAGCCCTAGCCAAGGAAATTGCGCCACTTGCAGTAGTTGTAGGATTAAGAGGCGACGCTCCATCTCCAAATTTTTTTATGGGAAGCACTGCTTGGAGAATCGTTCCTTTTGTACAATGCCCGGTCCTGATTATTCCAGATAAAGCGGTGTTTAGCGGGATAAAGAGTATAGCAATCGCTTCCGATTCTCAACAGATCAACGAAAATTCCACCATACAAGCGATAAAAAAATGGCTCACCGCCTTTAGTGTGTCACCTGATATTGTGCACGTGAACACCCAAGAAGATTCCAGCATGAAAAATATAACCGGAAATATTTTTTTATACAATCGTTTTGCAGAATGTAGTCCGCTGTTTCATTCCATCGATGATAAGAACGTGGAAGAAGGAATTTTTGGATTTCTTAAACAAAAAAAACCTGATTTGTTGATTGTAGTACCAGGGAAATATAGTTTTTTCAAAAAGTTATTTCATGCCAGCCATTCTAAACAGCTAATCCTCCATTCGCATTTACCGGTATTGGCTGTCCACGCTCTTCTGAGCCACCTGCCAAAAATAGAAAAGCAAAAAGAAATATCAGATAGTGGAAAACGTTGTTCAGGCTGCGATGGATTATGCTGCAAGGATAAGCAACTATCGGAAAAGCAGGTCCCCCAGTTTCGCTTAATTAAATGATAATACGGAACTGCAATTTGGTTAAGCAAGCACAAATCCCGCAAGAGTGAAAGTTGATGTGAATAATAGGGCAAGCGTCAGGGAGACCACAAAACATTTTGAAACCATGATTGGTATCCTGGCAGTGTGTTCCGAAAATCGGGCAATGCGTGGGTGCGAATTACTTTGCCTGAGGCTTTGGCTCTTGGGATCAAAATGAAAAAGGCGGGCAGATGAGCGGCCATCTCGCATAACTCCAAGATTAATGTTCTTTGCATTTTTGCGCAAGCTTTTTGCAACAAACGCTCTAAATTCAGTATGGCAGGTCTCTTAATTTTTGTTCATTCAGAATAATGATTTTGCCCGGCTGAATATTTACCAGTTTTTCTGCTTTAAAATCCGCAAGTGTCCTGATCAGCGATTCCGTCGCTACTCCAACTGCTTGCGCAAGGTTCTCTCTTGACAACTCAAGAATCTCTTTTTTGATACCATCCTTTTTGTATTTGTCTAGCACTTGAATCAGCCCATAAGCCACTTTTCTTCTAAGAGAATTGTATGCAAGATTTACCAGGCTTTCTTCTTTTTCCAGAATATTCTTGGTGATAATTTTTATGAACTGCCTGGCAATCTGTGCATCGTTGGTCAAAAGGGTTATAAAATCCTCCTTGGGGATCTGCATCAACTGGGCATTTTCAAGCACCTGGGCATTTTCTGTGTAACTCATTTGTTCTAACAGCTGTGCATAACCGAAAAAATCACCTTCCCCACAAATAGCAGTGATCAATTCCTTGCCATCCTTGTTGACCTTGTATATTTTTACTTTGCCGCTCATTACATAATATACCGCTTTAGGCCTTTGGCCTTCTGCGTATATCATGTGCTTTTTCCCGTAATCATAGACCTCCCGATCGTCAGAAATAAGCTGGATACCCCCTGATTGTTTTGCGTTGGTTATAAAATCCGATACATTATTGTTGCCAGAGCCTAAATTCTCTTTAAGAAATTGTGTTTTTTTTAGTCTTATTTCTACTGCGTTCAGCAACTCTGTACCATCAAAAGGTTTGGAGATATAGTCGTCTGCACCTAGTTCCATGCCTTTTCTTAAATCAGATTTTTCGGACTTCGCTGTTAGGAAAATGAACGGTATGCCCTGTGTTTCCTTATGCTTGCTCAGCAAGTGAAGCACTCCATACCCATCAAGCTCAGGCATCATGATGTCGCAAATAATGAGATCTGGAGATTCTTTCAAAGCCAGCGTGACACCAGCTTTCCCGTTGCTCGTCTGCAGCACTTCAAAATCTGATAATTCGAGTATTTCAGCGATGTTTTCTCTTACATCCTCATTATCTTCAATAACTAAAATTCTTTTCATAGCTTATTTTCTGATTTTTTTTGTGGAATAACGAATGTAAAAACCGATCCTTCATTCAATTTACTTTTTAAATGTATATATCCTTTCATCAATTCAAGGTATTTTGAAATAATATGCAAGCCGAGGCCAGTTCCTT
>DATMMJ010000711.1:0-5928 GCA_035569795.1 Puia sp.
TTTTTATTAATCCATGGGTGAATAAGAACATACAGCAACAGTAGTACAAGACCCAGACATGAAACGATGATTATCATCTTCCAGAACAAATGCCCTGGCTGACCAAAATACTCCCTCGACTGTTCATATACCAATTTGCCATTCAGGTAAACCAAAATTGCTGCGACTAGCCAGGAAAAAAATTTTGTGATTGATTTAATAGGAAATGGGCCCATTAGCTTCTTATCACTTACAAAATGTATTAAGGGGATAATAGCAAAACCAAGCTGCACACTTAGTATCACCTGGCTGAGCACAAGCAGGCTGTCCACTTTTTCCTCACCAAAAATTATTATGACGATGATAGACGGGATGATTGCAAGCAACCGGGTAATCAACCTCCTTATCCATGGGTTGATGCGAAGTTGTAGATAACCCTCCATAACAATTTGTCCGGCCAATGTCCCCGTGATGGTGGAGCTTTGGCCTGCTGCAATCAAAGCAACGGCAAAAAGAACAGAAGATATTTTCGTACCCAATTGCGAAGGCAATAAGCGATACGCCTCTTTTAATTGTGCAACATCTGTATTGCCGTGCTTAAAGAAAACCGACGCAGCCAAAACTAAGATCGCTGCATTTACAAAAAATGCAAGGTTCAGTGCAATGGCGCTGTCAAGGAAATTCAGTTTTAAAGCCCTGCTGGTATTAATATGTCCTTCTTTAATCTTTCTTGTCTGAACGAGCGCAGAATGGAGGTATAAATTATGCGGCATAACGGTAGCACCGATAATTCCAATGGCGATGTATAGCGCGTCTTTGTTTAAAATGTGTGGGACAAATCCAGTTGCAATTTCTCTTATATCTGGCTTGGCTAAAATGATTTCAACCAGAAAAGAAAAAGCAACAATCAAAATCAGGCTGATTATGAAAGCTTCCATCTTACGCATGCCCAGGCGCTGCAGGAAAAGCAAAAGAAAAGTATCGAGCACCGTAATGGAGACTGCATAAATCAATGCAATACCCGTTAACAATTGAATACCTATTGCCATGCCCAAGACTTCCGCAAGATCGCAGGCAGCGATTGCTATTTCAGCCAGCAAATACAAGGCAATATTTGCCATTTTCGGATACGCTTCGCGGTTAGCCTGCGCCAGATCTCGCCCTCTTACTATGCCAAGCCTGGCCGATAAATTCTGTAGCAAAATCGCCATCAGATTGCTCATGAACAAAACCCAAATCAGTCCGTAACCAAAACGGCTGCCGCCCGCCAGATCAGTAGCCCAGTTGCCTGGATCCATATAGCCTACGCTTACCAGATACGCGGGTCCGAAAAAAACAAACAACTGGTTCCACCAACGGCGTTGCCTCGTGGTGTCGATGCTGCTATGCACCTCGCTCAAGGAAACATTTCTTAACAGATTATCCTTCATCTTTGACCATTACATTTTTTGCCACCTGCTCACTGACGGTGATGGGAGGCTGATTTCGGATTTTCAATTCTAAGGAATTATCAAAAGGGAATTTTTTCCTTATCTCCAGCTTTGTGCCGATGTGGATATTTTTGTGGAGCAGCAGTTCCAGCATTTCGGTAGTCTGGCTGGCAACGCCTGACACTTTTGCGGTCTTGTTAATTGGGAAATCAAACAGGCTCACCTGTTTTTGATGATTGAACTTTCCATTGCTATCCGGTATGGGATCTCCATGCGGATCGGTTTCTGGAAAGTCCAAAAATGTATCCAACCTGTCAATCATTTTTTTGCTTGTTAGATGTTCCAATTCTTCTGCCATTTCATGCACCTCATCCCACCCGAACTGCAATTTTTTGACAAGGAAATATTCCCATAAGCGGTGCTTTCTTATGATCTGCACGGCTACCTTCTTGCCTTCATTGTTCAGCTTAAATCCCTTGTAGCGCTCATATATCAGGAGTTTTTCAGTTTTCAGTTTTTTAAGCATGTCCGTTATGGAGGCCGGTTTTGTATGCAAAGCAGTGGCCAATTCGTTGGTGGTAACGATGCTTTGCTCTTTTTGCAGATGATAAATGGCTTTGAGATAATTCTCTTTGCTGGCTGAATATTTCAATATGGCTAAATTTTAATTTAGGCAAATCTAAAAAATAATTCGTAAACATTTAAAGTTTTATTATCCGCTGTTATGTTATGAATGTGTATTTTTAAACATAAAATGCGCTTTTCGGGTATGAAAAAGTATCTATGGTTGACGCTTTTGTGCGTTTTTCCTTACTGCAAAAACAAAAAACTTTCCCTTGCCGGGAAGGACAAAGTCGATGCAGTTGATTTTATTGCTTCGTTTGAGTCAGTAAAGCTGCCTTATCAGGTAACGGACAGCATCTTTTTGAAGGATGTGGATGATTCTTCGATAATCAGCTATAAGATTTTCACGCAGTTTGTTACCGATACGGTTATTACCAAACATTTCCCAAAAGGCGTGAAACCTGACCTGTATCCTGTCGCCAAGGTTAAAACAGAAAAAAAAGAATCCTATCTGCTATGCGATGCAGTCACGGATGATAAAGAAATATTATACCTTCTTTGCTTTGATAAATCAAATAAATTCATTGCATCCAAAGTGCTGTTTGCTTACGATAAAAATCCGGGCAACAGTGCCTGGGCAGGAATCGACAGTAAATACACGATCACCATTACGCACCAGCACCGGTCTGACCAAGGCGAGTTGCTATATAAAAAAGATGCGTTTGTACTCAATGACGCAGGAACTTTCACCCTCATACTCACTGAATCCAACGATGCAGCTGCTAGTACGGTCGCAATCGTCAATCCGATAGATACTTTGCCAAGAAAGCATAAATTCTCCGGTGACTATATTGCCAATAAAAAAAATTTTATTTCCGTGAGAGACGGCAGGAATCCTTCCACCATATTATTTTTTGTCCATTTTGAAAAAGACAATGGCTCTTGTAATGGCGAGCTTAAAGGTCAGGCGAAATTTATTTCCCCCACAACGGCTCAGTTTCACGGCAATTCAGACCCCTGCATTATCAATTTTTCCTTCAGTAATAATAAGATTTCTATGAAGGAGATCGAGGCCTGTGGCAACCATCGTGACATTAAGTGTTTCTTTGAGGGCTCATTCTATAAAAAGAAAGAAGCAAGGCCGAAAGCTTTGAAGAAAAAAGTGCATGGATGACAACTAACAAATTTTAAGCAACTACCCGGAACGGACAACTGATATAGAAATCCAATTATTGCAAGGGTATGTGGTCAGCAGCATTTGATTTGGAAGCCCACGGTAAAGATGATGACGCAGACCCCTATGCAGACCCCCTTTACACAATCTCGCGAGGCTGAACCCATAAACCCTGAAGGCACTCGGCAGTCGTTACACGATCCGTACAGCAAATAATTCTAACTTAAACGTTGAAATCATACACGTCCACCATGAAAAAAAATTTCTTGCTTGTAATGATGCTATGGATTGGCATTTCGTCTTTGGCACAATCCTACGTTCCACAAAAAAATAATGACCGGGTGAAAGTGCAGCCAGCAGCTGTTATGGAGGCCTATGCATTCGATCTTAAAGATGTTCGATTGCTGAACAGTCCTTTTAAAAATGCAATGCAAAAGGATGCAGCTTATTTATTGTGCATTGATCCAGACCGCCTGCTGCACCGGTTTTGTGAAAACGCAGGGTTGCCAACTTTAGGAAAGGTATACGGCGGATGGGAGAGCGAAGGTTTATCAGGTCACACCATGGGACATTATCTTTCTGCCTGCTCCATGATGTATGCGTCAACAGATGATGACCGCTTTTTAGCCCGTGTAAATTATCTGGTTGACCAGCTGGGCATTTGTCAAGATGCAAGGAAAACCGGTTATCTTGGTGCTATACCCAAAGAAGATTCGATTTTCGGGAAACTGTCCAGAGGAGAGATCAAGACAACAGGCTTTGATTTAAATGGTGGCTGGTCACCATGGTATACTGTGCATAAACTGATGGCAGGATTGGTAGATGCTTATCTGTTTTGCGATAACAAAAAAGCCTTAAGCGTAGCAGTTAAAATGGCAGATTGGACTACAAAAACTTTGCAAAATCTGGGTGATGACCAGCTGCAGAAGATGCTGGCATGTGAATTTGGCGGAATGAATGAAGTGCTGGTTAATATTTATTCCATTTCCGGTGATAAGAAATATCTGGACCTGTCGCATAAATTTGATCATAAAGCCATTTTAGAACCTCTTGCGGCAGGAAGCGATCCATTACCGGGTAAGCATGCAAACACGCAGATTCCGAAAATTATTGGTTGTGCACGGCGTTATGAAATGCAGGGCGATGAGACGGATAAGAAGATCGCTGAGAATTTCTGGGATATCGTTGTAAACCATCATTCTTATGTAATAGGCGGCAACAGCGACCACGAATATTTGGCCGAGCCAGATAGACTGAGTGATTTTTTAAGCGAAAGCACGTGTGAAAGCTGTAATACCTACAATATGCTAAAGCTCACGCGCCATTTATTTTGCTGGCATCCGAACAGCAGGCTAGCTGATTATTACGAGCGGGCGCTGTACAACCATATCTTGTCTTCCCAAAACCCCGAAAACGGAATGATGTGCTATTTTGTTCCCTTACGCATGGGTACAAAAAAACAATTTAGCGATTCGTTCAACACGTTTACTTGCTGCGTTGGCAGCGGGATGGAAAACCATTCCAAGTATCCGGAAAGCATCTATTACGAAGGAAGCGATGGCAGCTTGTATGTGAATCTATTCATCCCTTCAGTATTGCACTGGAAAGAAAAGCAGGTTACCATTCTGCAGCAATCAGATTTTCCAAACTCGGACACGATCAATTTCACGATTAACAATAAAAAACCTGCATCCTTTGCCGTCCGTATCAGGAAACCCGGGTGGGCAAAAAATGGGATACACATTACTGTGAATGGCAAACCTATTTCAGTGAATAAACAGGAAAACGGATATATTATTATTTACAGAAAATGGGATCATCAGGATAAGATGCAGGTTGTTATTCCACTAAGCCTTTTTAGTGAAAACATGCCCGATAATCGAAACCGCATTGCTTTTTTATACGGGCCATTAGTACTTGCAGGTGATCTGGGGAATAATGAATTGAAAGATTTTCTTGACGTTCCGGTCCTTCTTACAAGCAACCACAATATAGATAACTGGATAAAACCTGTCGGTAATCAGCCTTTGACTTTCAAAACAGTCAACACCGGAAAACCTTTTGATGTAACCCTTACTCCATTCTATAAAAATAACAATAACTACTATAGTGTGTACTGGGATTATTTTACCAGTGAGGATTGGGCAAAACGCGAATCAGATGATGAGGCTGAAAAAAAACGGCAGAAAGATATTGAGCTGAGGACCGTTGATGTATTGCGAATTGGCGAGATGCAGCCGGAGAGGGACCATAATTTAAAAGGGGAAAACACTTTTATCGGAGAAGAGCAAAACAAAAAATCGCGTAATGCCCATAGCCTGGGCTATTTTTCTTTTACCATGAAGGCCGATTCTACAAAAGAAAATATTTTGTTGGTTACCTATTGGGGCAGTGAGAATAATCGTATGCACGATATATTTGTTGATGGGAATTTGATAGCAGTGGAAGAATTAAGTCATGCCCATCCCAACAAGTTTTTTGATATGGAATATAGGATTCCCACTTCATTGACTCGAGACAAGTCTTTAGTGACAATAAAATTCCAGGCGCATGAAGGAAAGACCAGCGGCGATGTTTACGGCTGCAGGATAATAAGAAAATAAATTTTTATTATGCACCACTCCTAATTGACCATTCCCCATGTGCCTTTGCATTATATTGCACCCTGAAAAATTTTGCCATGGATTTTGAAAAATTATTTCAACGGTTTAAAAAAATCAAGGTTGCCGTTATTGGGGACGTGATGCTGGACACGTACTGGTGGGGCCATGTTGACCGAAT
>DATMMJ010000712.1:0-8238 GCA_035569795.1 Puia sp.
TTTTTATCAGTGCTATTATCGGTGCCACCGCGTGCAAAAAAAATCAAAGTATACCGGCAAGCCTCTCCGTAAATCCCTCTACTGATACAATCGGCGGCATTGTAACCATTACCGGTTCTGGTTTTTCAACCAATCTGCAGGACAATACAGTAATGTTCAATGATAGCAGTTTTGGGCTTGTATTGAACGCTAGCACCAGCCAGTTAACGGTGCTGGTTCCCGGTTATGCTACAGAGGGCCGCATTACTGTCAAAACTAAGGGCGGAATAGTAGCGCAGACTTCAGAGATTTTTACTATTGTGCCAAAATTCAAGCCGCAAACAGAATCGGTCAGCTATCCTATATATATACAAACAGGGGGAGGCCCCAACCTTTATGATTATAGCATTTCATTTAACGGTGCAGTCACCCATCCAACAGCCATAAATGAAGATATATTAACTGTGCCAGTGCCTAAGGGCGCTACCAATGGAAAAATAACGGTAAATTATAAAGGCAAACCATATACTTCTTTCATTGATTTTACGGTTGCCGCTACAGGCACTGTAAATACCATTGGCAAAGTAGGCGCATTCAATTCTCCGCGGGGATTAGCTGTTGATTCGGCAGGAAATATTTTTGTGTGTGACCTGCAGGCAGGTTTCATCGATAAAGTTGACCCATTATCAGGTTCAGTCAGCACCTGGGCAGGCAATGGCACATTCAGTTCAGCAGGCGGTAGCCCGTTGTTAAATGCGGGAGTATATGGTTCCATTAATCTTGCATTTGCTCCCAATGGCGATCTGTACACTACCGATGACTGGGATGGGTCTATCATGCGGATCAACGGCGACAGCGCAGTAAACCTGTACCCCAGCACAACGTTCTTCTCAACAAACGGGATTTATATAGACAAGCCTGGCAATATTTACCTGACTGATTTAAAGATGATCAGAAAAATAAACACAGACGGAACGGTTTCGGATATTGCAGGCCAAAAGTTTGAGCAGGCATTTCAAAATGGGCCGGTTTCTTCAGCGCGTTTCTTAAACCCTGTTTCCTTAACACTTGACCTGGCAGGAAATATTTACGTAGCTGACCAAAGTGTGATCCGCATCATCAGCAACGGATATGTAAATACTTTTGCAGGAGGCGGAGGGAATGGGCAATATGTGGACGGTATCTACACATCAGCTGGTTTTCTTAATGTCAACAGTATTGTTGCTGATCCCGCAACTGGTAATATTTATGTGGCTGACAACGGCAGCCATGTAGTGAGAATGATCATTCCTACTGGAGCAGTGACGACCATTGCCGGAAACCCTGGCAACCAAGGGCACACAGATGGATCAGGCATGAGCGCACAGTTTGACAGCGGCCCGTGGAATATCGCGCTCGATAAAAGCGGGAACTTGTATGTGACTGACGGCAGCTGGGGCGCGGGGACTGTCCGGAAAATCACCATGCATTAGCGTACCTGTCCTGATCAAAATTTGATTGTCTTGCCGGAGCACTGTTCCACTTCCAGCTACGACTTTTTGAGTGCAACTTTGTAGTTGGCAAAAGCACGTTGCTAAAGGCCATTCTATTTTATTTTTGTTTGTGGTGAATAAAAGTTGACTGGGAATTACCACCTGTCATCTCGAGATTTTTTCCATTTATGAGAGTATGTATATTTGTTCAGCATCAGAGAAGTTTTTCACAAGCTGAGGTTATCGGTCACCGGAGAAATGGGTACACAAAAATGCTTCACTCAAACCAAATAAAATATATGACAAGATCTGAACCTATAATAGCAGTAAAAAATGTACCGGAAAGCTCAGCCTGGTATCAAGAACTCTTAGAATGCAAAAGCGCTCACGGTGGTGATACTTTTGAAATATTGACAGACGAGGACGGGACAGTAATCCTGTGCCTTCATAAATTGGGTGAACATGACCACCCGACCATGGTTGACCCGGCAATTACTGCAGGGAATGGACTAATACTGTACATAAGAGTATCTGATTTAAATAAAATTTGGGGCAACGCAATTAAGCTGAAGGCCACAATAGAAGGATATCCTTCTATTAATCCCAACTCAGGAAGAGAACAATTTACTTTAAGGGATTTGGATAACTACTATCTGATGATTTCTGCCTAAAAGACAATTAGCTTCGCGATTCTGCACATCCTCAAGAATATATCAGCAAATTAGCGTAACTTATTACCTTAATTTAACAAATGATGAATGTATTTAATAAAAGAAAAAAAATTACCGATAGAATCATATTTATTATTACTGCCTTTTTTTTGCTGATATCGGTGATCTGTCTTATAATAAATTATTCCGTTAGCCGCTCAATAGACTGGTCTTTATTACCGATTGGCGCATTGATGGTGGTCTGGGCAACGGTACTGCCATTGTTGATTATGAAAAAAAATAAAGCATTGGGATTATTTGTGGGATTAACAATTGCACTGGTCCCCTTTTTATTCTTAATTCAAAATCAGGCTACAATAAAAGGTTGGGTAATACCTTTGGCATTGCCGGTAGCCGGGTTATCTCTATTGGCATTTGGTGTTTCCTTAATTGCCTTTACCCATATGAAATCAAGCAAATTTTATCCTGTTGCATTAACAGTATTTTTGTTTGGAGTCATTGTAAATTTTGGGGTTGGCCTTATTGTTAATAGTTTTTTAAATGAAAATAATGTCATTGATATATCCAAGGTTTTAACAATGTCCGGGTCAGTTATTTTATCTTTGATTTTGGTTGTTGCGGGATATATTCAAAGCAATAAAACGAGCCCAAAACATGAAGTTTTGCATTAGCGGGAGCTGAGAGAAGAGGCCTTTCAGCATTTGCATTTTTTTTTATCATCTGCGCTATTTTCTATCTTACAATCCTCCGGTTTTTGGGAAGAGGTCAATAAATGGTACCGTCGGCCTTAGATCGGTATAAATCTTCGCTGGAACTTACTGGCAAATTTTCATTTCAAGAACCTGATCGGCTTTTGCTTTCGCTACCATATTGAAGCTGTGTATGACGCTCAACCGCTCCAAACCTTTGTGCGCGGTGTGGTAAAAACTTGGGCGCAAGTCATAGGTAGTATCAGTAAACTCAGCGCCATTTTTTTTGCGGCCTGGTTTTGAGGAATGATCAATTATAATTTCTCAAGCAGATCCCTTTTTGGCCACTTAATGGTGGTATCACTAATAATTTTCCATGCCAGCTGGTCCAAAGCATCTTCATATCCGGGCCCCCTTGGCGATTTATTTGTCAATATCACCCAGCAATAACCATTGTCTGTCCGCGCCATTTCGGTTACTGATCCGATCAAATTGCCGGTTGCAAACCAATTATGAAAGTTATCGTTAAGCCACCAGCCACATGCAAAATGCGCGTTAGCTTGGGAAGATGCAATCATGATTTTCATAGTGGAAGTATCTAAAATATCCGGTATCGGATTAAACCTGTCTGCCCTGACCAGAAATTTCAGCAGATCCATTGGAGAAGCAAGCCAACCTGCAGCTGCACGCATTCTCGAAATATTTATCTGGTAAGGCTCCTGATCGTAATAAGAATTCCATAAAGTCCATACGTAATGGGTCACTTCATTCTTTCTGCGATCTTCCGGATTATTCCCCGCAATTTCCATATCTGAGATTCCGATCGGTCGCAAAATCGAAGATTTTACAAACCCTGGATATGTATCGCTGGAGATCTTTTCGATTATTTTTTCCAAAACCAGATAATTCATGTATGAATAATGAAAACTTTTACCCGGAATTGATTGCAATGGAAAAGTTTTTAGTATCCATGTCAAATATTGAGATGAATTCAAAGATTGATTCAGGGCCATTGAATACTCATCGTTTGGCCAATCCACGGTCTGGTGCAACAATTCATCCACCGTGATATCTTTCATAGCTGGGTCATAAAGTTGTTTACAAAAATCATTTCCCAATATCCCGCTATCACCAAATACTTTTTCATCCATGGAAATTTTGCGTTGCTGAATCAATTGTAATACGGCCATCGCAGTGATGGGCAACAACAAATAGCCAATCCGGAAAAGGCTTGAAGTAGTTACTTCTGTTTTGGAGGGAATATCAGCATACCCGTAGCCCTTGATATATAATAATGTGTCGTTTTTTGCGATTGCAAAAGATATTCCCGGGATTTCATATCGCTTCATGATACTGATTACAATACTGTCGATCCTGGAATTTGAACCGGGTTGATTCGCTTGGCGAGAAATTGTGTCTTCCCATCCACTGTCGCATCCCATAATTAGGAACAAAGAAACACCGAGCAATAAAAGTTTGGTACAAATGCGCATCATAAAAACTGAGTTCTAGTAAGTCTTTAGCAAATCAGTTAAGGTCATTGTAATTCCATTATATTCAATTTCTGATATTAAATAGGGTGCCAGTATTTTAAGTTTCTAATTTTCTTTGAGTTAACAAAAAAATGATTCTTACAGTGTTCGGTTTTGACACACCCACAATACTAAAGTGTATCATTATTAACCTGTCTCTAGCGGATTTTTTTGGGGGAATGTTAATTTTTAAAATAGAAAAGAATTATAACGTTCTAGAAGGCGAAAGCGGCACGGTTTTTTGGCCTATCGGCGTTTGTACCTGTTCAACTTAAAACGAACAATAAACCAAAGCCTATGACCAAAAAATATTTTGATTCAATGCCCCCGCCAGAAAAGTTGAAAATGGTTGCTGAAAAGGCGGTCTTGCTCCTGCGCAAAACAAAGGGATGTTTCAGGATCACCCTTTACCAACTCGATAGCTTTTATGTAGAAGTATGTTTTCATGCCACACAGTTCCTTTTCAAAAGAGTGAGGTCTTTTGATGATACAAAAGAGCTTGAACCATACCTTGAAAAGATTGATATTTCAAGATTAAGCGCATCATTTTGATCAAAGAGTTATGTCTGCAAACGAAAAAGCTCATTTCATCCATCCCTGAATCATTTTAAAGATCATCACAGAAACATCTCGGTAATATGAAAATATACTTGAGCGGGGAGCCTATATTATTGTGAGACACTTTAGTGATAACACAAAGAACCCATTTGGTCCCATTTAATCTTAAAACACTTATTGGATTGGGCTCTCCTAAAAAAAGTCTCGGCCCAGCACCTTAATTAATAAAAAAGGACCGGATAGAAATCCAGCCCGCTTTT
Organism: Puia sp.; assembly: GCA_035569795.1. GTDB lineage: Bacteria > Bacteroidota > Bacteroidia > Chitinophagales > Chitinophagaceae > Puia. Next base: position 5,162 of record DATMMJ010000712.1, read on the forward strand.
AAAATCCAATATCCTATGAAAAACTTAATCAAAAATAAGCCACCTCATCAATTCAAAGTACAGGTATTTATACGGATTATTTAACGTTTATTCACCCTAAAAAGGGACATATCTGGGATGTCCAAAAGTCTCGAGATAAAAAGCCAGATGTATTTTTGGCCGTATTCCTATGCAGAACCATAAATAAGAAAAGTTGCCATTCGGATTGCGGGCAGGGATATCGGACAGAATGATTTCCCGTGATAATTGGATACGGCATTTTGACTTTGAGTTTCAGTATTATCGATGAGCACAGGCTGGTCTATGCGGTCAGGGACAAACGGCTGCATATACCCCAATGCCGTTTTCATTAGGGTAGGTAGCCCTCCTTTCTGCACATCATACTAAAAATATGCTCCTTCCTTAAAATAGTGAAGCTTCCGGAAGGGGCTCCGGAAGCTTGCTTTAATGCGATACGATGTTCCAAATGCAATATAAGTTAGCCATAGATTTTATAACAACTCCTGTTTTCCACATCCTGCTCTTTTTGTGGATAGCCGGTTGATATTCCTTTTCATTATATTTTAGACCTCTTATGAACAGAGATGCCTGAAGGAAAAGGAATTCCAGAACAAACCCCGGATGGAGAAACTGCTCATGAAACGAACCTGTTGCAATCATTTGTTCCACAACTTGCAACCCAACCAGCCGACATTGAAGTAGGTTACCCTCCAGATTTACAGGGTTTTTGCGGGGAACATCAGAGAACACCTACCCGAAAAAACCAATACAAAAGAATACCTGGAGACCTATCGCGACAAATTACTGCAACAACAGGGCTTGTTGATATAGTATAAAAGAATCTACCAGGAAAAAGTGAAGGCTGCTATTTTAATTGAATAAGAAATAAAAAATTTACATATCATGCTCAAAGATTTTATATTTTCCAGGTATTTAACAGCAATCGTTTTTACTGCGCTATCCTATTTGGGAGGCATTTACATTATGCAGCGAAAATGGAAACTTCTCAAGTCGCTACTCATTGGTTTTGTTGTTGTGACAATTGGTTATGGTCAGCCTTATTGAATTTTCCGATATTTCTCATAGTGTTAATGCCAATCCCTTTTGGATTTTTACTGCTTTATTTGATTTCTGAGCGCAATTTAAAAATAACGCTGACAACATATATCATTACATGGCTCGTGTACCTAATTTTCCATATTTTCTTAAGTTATATTTTTCATTTTCATTCTTTAATTCCATCCTGGAAATTGAGCAGCTGAAATCCTAGCTAACGATGCTAACGGAAATGAGTAACCGAAAATAAATAAAGCCTCTTACATTTTGAGCGGTCTTAGAGATCCGCAAAAAGCCAAAAAAACCCGCCTCAAATCGTTAAACCTTCTGCGAAAATGTTCCGGGCGGCATATATGGCAAGGGGTTTGCAAGTGTTGATGTATAAACTTGAGGATCATGGAAACACAAACTGAGATCATGACAACTGGGCAAATCGCAGAGCGTCTCACCCAGCTTTGCAGCCAGGGCGAATTCGAGAAAGCACAAAGGGAATTATATGCCGATGACGCCTTTAGCATAGAGCCGCACGAGACCCCGGAGTTCCGCAAAGAGACAAGAGGCCTGAAGGCGATCATTGAAAAAGGAGGGAAGTTTGCATCAATGGTCGAAATGATGCATGGGGCCAGGCTCTCCACCCCACTCATCGTAGGCAACAGCATAGCGCTTGCCATGGCTCTGGATATGACCATGAAAGGCCAGAAACGCTCACTCGCAAAAGAGTTGTGCGTGTACCAGGTAAGAGATGGGAAGATCGCTTCAGAGCAGTTCTTTATCTGAACAATTTAAGCTTGCTGTTGTTTTTAACAACAAATAAAGCTTTAGCCACCTGGCCGAACTTAAACTAATAAATCTATTTTATGCTGACAACAACCTCGATAATAGACAAGCGCGAAAAGCTGCTGGGCTTTATTGACCATAAAGCATTTGACGCTATTTTAAGGCTTCCGCCTGAAACGTATTCAGGCAAGGACAGGGAGGAGTTTGAAACGGTGAGAAAAAGAACGCTTGAGGACAAAAGGAAATTCCATGCATACAGGACGCCGGAAGAAATCAAAGAAAGTTTCTTAAGCGAAGCGCGTGCAGACGGCCTGAAAAAAAACAACGGCCAGGTCTTGCAATATCTGAATCACCTTTCCGCATTGCCTGAAGTGAAAGAGGAGTTCATCGGCCTTTGCAAAGAACTGGGTGTGTAGTCTCATGGAAACTCATCATAGATGACATCATTGAAAGAAGGTAATTCTTCCCAAAATTTTATTTTTTCAAATAATTAATCACTCTTCGTGGTCAATTGACAGCGAAAATGCATGATAAAGCATGCGAAATTTCCAAAGAGAGTATGCAAAAAATTGGGGTATTAAAAAATCCTTAATCGTTTTCGGGAGCAATAAAAAGTCTTGCAATGCAACTTTTGAGAACATTCCAGGTTATCTCATTATGAAGGGGTAGCTCAGGTAATTCTTTAAGGCGAGGCCGGTACCGCGAACCACGGTCTTTAACGGATCGTCAGCAACATGCACCGGCAACTTTATTTTTTGGCTAAGGCGTTTATCCAGCCCACGCAATAGGGCACCGCCACCAGTTAAATACAACCCATTTTTATAAATATCGCTTGCAATTTCGGGCGGTGTTGTTTCCAGCGCCTTGAAAATAGCCTCTTCAATTTTAAAGATAGATTTATCCAGCGCCTCGGCGATTTCCTGGAAACTTATCATGATCTGCTTAGGTATACCTGTAACTAAGTCACGGCCGTTTACTGCAAAATCAGCTGGTGGGTTTTCTAAATCTTTCGTGGCAGCACCCACCTCTATTTTAATTTGTTCTGCTGTTCTTTCTCCAATGAGCAGGCTATGGTAGCGCCTTAATGCTTCCATAATATTTTCAGTAAATTCATTGCCTGCAATACGTATGCTCTGGTCGCAAACTATGTTTGCCAGAGCTATCACTGTAATGCCGGTCGTACCCCCGCCCAGATCGATAATCATGTTACCTATGGGTTCTTCCACGTCAATGCCAATACCCAG
>DATMMJ010000713.1:0-2827 GCA_035569795.1 Puia sp.
CTTTTAGTTTTTACCTAGGCTTCAATCCCAAAACCAGCACATTACCCTAAAGGGGTATTGCCGGTACTATTCTTATTATTAATTTTAGCGTAACAATGTACTTGCATGAAATTTGCGCGAATACTGAGCTTGCTGGTTCTACCAGTCCAAATTTTATCTTCTTGCAGCAATTGCGAAAAAAAGGCAGAATCTTATTTGGGAGCTGGAGATGTCAGCGAACTTGGTGCCGATTGTCGGGTACAAAATAAGAAAATCAAAAAAAACCATGATTCGGTTTTTGATATTTCCGAGGTCATCGATAATTACAGCAGCCTTTGTAGCGCCACGCATCCAAATCATATAAAATATTCAAATAGTGATTATGTAGTTTTTGATTCTTCCATCAGGTTCTTGTCAGATACGTTCTTCAATACCGCGAAAATTGATTATGCTACATTTAAGGTGTGGGCGGATTTCAGCTACTGTAGATTTGATGCAGACGTGGAATTTGATTTTGACACCATACAAAGCTTTGGTTTAAGCGGAGGGTCGATTCATAAAAATATTTTTTTTGAGGGCACCCAATTTAACAAAAATGCTTACTTCAATGATCTCCAACTCGATGATTCTGCGAGAATGTATTTTATAGATACTACTCTTCCAGATAGCCTGTTTTTTTCCAATATTATTAAGATACCTGGAGAAATTGATCTGACAATAGCAAATTATAAAAACCCCGGCCGGTACAATTGCCAGGGCGATTATAACAAGCATAATATTTTTTTATACCAAACAGACGTGTCAAAACTTCATTTTAACTATAAATTTTTCAATCTGATTTTTGAAGACACTATGCATAAAATACATATTCTGGAAGATGAGAAAATTGCTTTGTATGAGAGCGTTCTTAAAAATTTTAAGGATCGCGGGCAACTGGAGAGTTATCGGCTACTTGACCTGGAATACCAAAAATATAAATGGGGCAAACCATATTTTCATTGGTTGTGGTGGCTGCCATATATCTGGTGGAATTATGGTTATACCAAAGAATTGATTTTCCTCTGGACAATCGGGTTGTTACTGGTTTTTACAGTTATAAATTATTTTTGTCTGGGGTACCTCAATGAAAAAGTCTATGAAGTGGATTTTAATTCTTCCTTGCCAAAATCCGGCCTTAGTATTTCAAGAAAACTCTGGCACTCCTTTTTATATACTTCATCGATATTTTTCAAGCTTAATTTAAAATCTGGAAACTTTAAATTCAACCGGGCATGGTATTCTGCCTATATTCTTATAATTAATATTTTGGGAATTATTTGCATGGCATATCTCGCCAACTATGTAATTCAGAAATAAAGCTCTTCCAAGAAGGATTTTATAACCGTAGTAATCCCACCGAACCCCAGATTTTCATCGATTCCAGGAGGATGAAGCGCAATAAACAGAGCATTTTCATTGTCAGGGCAGGCCGGTTAATATGAAGCATTTTTCCGCAATATTTATTCCGGTATCAAGGTTATTAACAGTGTCTGCAAAGAATAATGAAGGTAAGAACAAGCAATATGCGGAGATTTGCCTTTTAGCACCAAGTCATTTTTATTAACAAGTAAATTTACTTCCATATGGCAAAAGCAAAGAAAGCTGCGAAAAAAGCAGCTCCCAAAAAGTCCGCAAAGAAAAAACCAGTTGCGAAGAAAGCCGCTCCAAAGAAAAAAGCAACCAAGAAAGCGGCGCCAAAAAAGGCCGCGAAGAAAACTCCGGCTAAAAAAACAGCCCGCAAGCCGAACGCTGCATTTATGAAGCCTCTTACTGCAAGTGCCGCTCTGAGTGATGTGGTCGGGACAAAACCATTGCCCAGGACAGAGATCATCCGTAGCATCTGGGTCCACATCAAAAAGAACAATCTGCAGGATAGCATGAACAAGCGCATGATAAATGCCGACGCAAAACTAAAAGTGTTGTTCGGCGGGAAATCCCAGGTATCCATGTTTGAGCTTGCAGGGATTGTAAACAAGCATGTGAAATAGCACGGGCGCAACGCGAATGAATTATAGGTTTATTTTATGGCAGCATTTTTGAGAAAGTTTTTCACTTTCCCAAAACAGGGGATGCTATCGGAGATTGCATCATAGTATTTTTTCTTGGTGACAGATGATTCCAAACGTTCAAGCGCGCCCAGAGAAATCTGCCATCCTAGCGGCAATGCGGGTGAAAATTTATCGCAAGAGCCTTTATTCAACTGGATGCAATCAACATCTGGCCAAATTGATGCATAAATCTCGTTATACCGGAAGCGTACCGTGCTATCGGCTTTTTGGCTATTGCCGTCCACTCCACTATTGTAGAGCGCTATCAAAGGACTCGTAAGCTGGAAAAGGTTAGATACTTTTTTTTCGGGACCTGATTTGCTATGGCTGCTGTTCGCTATAGAAATAAAATATATCCTTGTCTTTTTCAGGCAGGCATACAGTTCAGGGTTGGATTTTTTTGTTGCCACTGAATCAGAGTACAGCTTTTGCAACGCGAGGTAGATATTTTCTGAGGTCTCCGCGCCAGAATTTTCTTTCACGCCACCGTCGATGAAATGATAATTATCACTAGTCTTCCCGGTAGGGGTGATCCAGGGGAAGCGCGCTGAAAGGAAGGCTGCTGTGCTGAGCGCGATCCTTTTGGTTGCAGGGACTTGTTCGGCTACAAAATCCGTCGAGGGGAACTGTTTGTGATCCAAAAGTACCGGGCTCAATATTCCCTTCAGCCCATCATCCACATTGCAGGTATTGGAGAAAAGTAACGGGACTTCAAATTTTGAATTTTCCGAGAGCATATCCCAATAGGAATAAAAATTTTT